>JBAWGM010000107.1:0-12672 GCA_049592895.1 Thiobacillaceae bacterium
AGGTACAGATCACCCGCAGCAGGCTGGCCGGCGAACCCGCGGACGTGATGATCACCCCGCGACTCGCCGAGCTGGGACTCATGGAGTTCCACCGTGGACGCAGCGCGATCGAAGCCGGGCAGCGCGCCGCCGAGCAGGCTTTACCGCAACTCATGGCGGTATTGAATCATTCTGCGGACAGCGAAGGCATCTGAAAAACATTCCTTCCTGCGCTATAAAGGGGCTAGGCCGGTTCATCGCGGCCATCGTCGCCGACGGTTCGTGCAATCGGGCGAAAGGCATCCACGCGGAATCAACGACTGCGTTGGTTCATTCGGCGCCGACGCTCCCAGGCGGCACCGTATTTTGACGGCATGGCAGACAAGGCGAGGCAGGAAGGCGACGACTTTGCCAGGCAGGATCAAAGAGGATTGGGCGAATTGAAAGCAGGAATGGTTGCGCCCATAGCGAGACGCTGAGCCTCGCGAAGCGGCAAAGGCCAAGAGAAGCTCCGGCCGACATGGCGCCCGTCTGGACGTGATGCGCCGTCCTCGCCGCGCACCCGGATTTGCGAATGGAAACGATCCACGACCCAGTTGCATTGTCCCGCCTGCAGTTCGCCCTGACCACACAGTTTCATATCCTGTGGCCAGTGCTGTCCATCGGGCTGGCGTTCTTCCTGTTAGTAATTGAGGCGCTCTGGCTAAAGACGGGCGATAGTCACTATTACCGCCATGCACGATTTTGGTCCCGGTTGTTTGGACTGAGTTTCACCCTGGGCGTTGTCAGCGGCATCCCCCTGGAATTTGAGTTCGGTACCAACTGGGCTCCTTTTTCGACCATCAGCGGTGAATTCTTCGGCAATATTCTCGGTTTCGAGGCCGCGATGGCCTTTATGCTGGAGGCCGGATTCGTCGGCATCATGCTGTTCGGCTGGACACGGGTCTCGCGTGCGGTACATTTCTTCGCCACTCTAATGGTGGTAACGGGCGCGTCCTTGTCGGCCTTCTGGATCATGGTGGCGAACGCCTGGATGCAGACGCCCGCCGGCGGACACATGGCGCAAGGGGTGTATGTGGTGGACAGCTACCGGGAGGCTATTTTCAATCCGGCGGCGGCATGGAGCGTGTCTCACATGCTGGTGGCATGCGTCGAGACTACCTTGTTCGTGATCGGCGGCATCAGCGCCGGATATTTGTATCGCCGGCGCCATACCGAGTTCTTCCTCAAGTCATTCAAGCTCGCGCTGCTTTTTGCCGTCATCGCCGCTCCGCTGCAGATCTGGCTCGGGGATGGCAGCGGGCGCAGCCTTTTCGTCTATCAACCGGCCAAGGCAGCCGCCATTGAGGCCCATTGGACGACCAACCCGCAAGGCCAGGGCGCACCCTGGGCCATCCTCGCCTGGCCGAATGGGGAACGGCAGCGCAACGATTGGGTGATCGGGATTCCCGACGCTCTGTCTCTGCTTGCAACCGGTCGACTCGACGGCCGCGTCGAGGGGTTGACCGCTTTTCCGCCGGACGATCGGACCAAGGCGATTGCCCTGGTGTTCTACAGCTTTCGCCTGATGGTTGTAATCGGGTTCTGGTTCTTCCTTCTGGTATCTTGGAGCGTGATTGCATGGCTGCGAGGCGCGCTTGCGCCACCGCGCATCGGCTCCCAGCGCTGGCTGCTCAAGGCATGGATCATCTCTGTCCCGCTGGGGTTCATCGCGGTCGAGATGGGCTGGATCACCCGGGAAGTCGGGCGCCAGCCCTGGACTATCTATCACCTGGTTCGCACGGCCGACGCGGCGTCCAGTTTGCCGGCCGCCGGCGTGGCCGGGTCGCTGCTCGTATACGCGCTGATCTACGCCGTGTTGCTGGCCGCCTTCCTGGTTTTTGCACGGCGCCTTCTGCAGCGCGGGCCGGATATGACCTCGCCGACTCCAAGTTCATCCGCATCCGGAGCCGAGTCATCTTGATCAACCTGCTGGATTTGCACTTGCCGCTCCTCTGGTTTGCCATCATCGGGCTGATTCTGCTGTTTTACGTGGTATTGGACGGCTTCGACCTGGGCGTCGGAATCCTTGCCCTTCTTGCAGCCCGTGACCAACAATACAGCAGCACCGCTGCGCGATCGCTCGGCAGCGTTTGGGAAGCCAACGAGTCCTGGCTGGTCATCCTTGGCGGCGCATTGTTTGGCGCATTCCCACCGGCTTACGCAATTGTCTTGCACGCTTTGTACATCCCGATCACCGCCATGCTGGCGGGGCTTATCTTGCGCGGCGTGGCGTTCGGATTTCTCGACCATGCTGCCAACAAGCGTCCGTGGAATCTGGCGTTCGCCACCGGCAGCCTGCTCGCCGCCGCGGCGCAGGGAATTGCCTTGGGCGGGTTGATCCAGGGCATGGCGGTGCGCGGGCAGCGTTTCGTCGGAACGATCTGGGACTGGTTGTCTCCGTTCTCCGTTCTGGTCGCCGTCGGTGTCGTGGCGGGATATAGCCTGCTCGGTGCCACCTATCTGATTATGAAAACCGAAGGCGATCTCCAGCGCAAAGGCGCACGCCATGCCCGCGTGGCTGCACTTTGCATGCTTGCAGCCGCGATCGGCGTCACCTTGTGGACGCCCTTCTTGCATCGCTATATCGCGGACAAGTGGTTAAGTCCGCAAACCCCATACTGGCTGGCCCCCTTGCCCTTGCTGGCCAGTTTCTGCTTCGTCATGCTCTGGCGCGCCTTGAAATTACCGCAGGAACGTTCACCATTCTTCTGGAGCCTGGGCATCTTCGTTGCGTCGTTTGGCGGCCTGGCGGCAAGCCTCTACCCCTACCTGATTCCGCAATCGCTCACCGTGACCGAAGCCGCGTCGTCCCGTGGCACGTTGATGTTCATGTTGATCGGTATCGGCACCCTGCTGCCGGTGATATGGGTTTACAACGGTTATCAATATGCGGTATTCGGAGGCAAGGTGAGAGGCCGCGGGAAGACCGATTCCGCCTGAGCCCGGAGCAATCCAACTCGCCTTGCGCGCAATCTTGCGCGAATGGAAAAGATGTCGTTCATTACCTGGGCCAGACCGCGAGCCAAATGCAGGCGTGGGAACAGATCAGGGCGGCCGGATCACTCACAGATCACACAGCACCTTGATGTGCGCGGTTGCGTTTCTGCCCAGTGCGTGCAGCGCATATCCGCCCTCGAGGGCCGAGACAATTCGCTTGTGCGCATGGCTTGCCGCCACGGCCTTCAGCTCTCTTGTTATCCATGCAAAATCCGCTTCCACCAGCATGAGGTTCCCCATGTCATCTTCCCGATGCGCATCGAATCCCGCGGAAATGAAGATCATATCGGGCATGAAGGCGCGCAAGGCCGGAAGCCATGCATCGGTTACCGCGGAGCGAAATCCTTCGCTGTCGGTGTATGCAGGCAGAGCCACGTTGATGACGTGGTCGCTGCTGCTGTCGGCGCCATTGAAGGGGTACAAGGGGTGTTGGAAGGTGGAACACAGCAGCACGCGCGTATCATGCTTGAAGATATCTTCCGTGCCGTTGCCATGGTGCACATCAAAATCTGCAATCGCAACGCGGTCCAGGCCATGTTGTGACAGGGCATGTGCGACGCCGACCGCCACATTATTGAAAATGCAAAATCCCATCGCCTCCGCGCGGGTCGCATGGTGTCCGGGCGGCCGGACGTTGCAGAATGCGTTCTCGACTTTGCCTTCCAGGACCAGGTCGGTGGCCAGCACAACAGCGCCCGCCGCGTGCAAGGCGGCTTCGAGAGTGTAGGGATTCATCCACGTGTCGGGGTCGAGGGCAACCAGGCCTTGGGCGGGGGACGCGGCTCCCATGGCACGCAAATGGTTTTCGCTGTGTACGCGGGCCAGTTGTTCGCGTGTCGCCTGGGGTGCGTCATGATGTTGCAGAAACGGGAAAATGCCGGATGCAATCAGCTGATCTTCGATTGCCTTGAGCCGAGCGGGCGACTCGGGGTGGTCGTGGCCCATGTCATGTTTAAGACAAGCGGGGTGGCTGATGAATGCGGTCTGCATAATTGATTCCCGGCAGGGGTGTCCATGTCACAGACGGCGTTCCCTACAATGTAGTATTGGCAAGGATTTTCAGTAATCATTTGAAAATGTCCGCCACGCCAGAGGCCAACATTTTGAAGCGATCAGCTTAAGGTATAGGCACCCATTCCATGAGTCAACATTACCTCACTTCCCTGTTTGCACCCTGCTCGGTTGCAATCATCGGCGCCAGTAACAAGCCGGGCTCGGTGGTCTGGGTGATATTCAGGAACATGCTGGAGGATGGCTTTCAGCGCAGGCTGTAGCGAGGAGCAACTCGCAGCAATTCAGAAATTGCCTGGCCTCGTCCGTTCATTTTTCCAAGCCCCATTTGTCGCTTATATTGGAGACTGCTGAGTAAGATGTTTGGCGATTGATAAAGGAGAACTGATGGCTGCGGAAGACAATGCTGGAGCATCTCTACGCGCGAATAGGCAAGCTGGAAAAGGAACAGGCTGATCTGATTGCCAGCAGGGATGAATCAGTGAAGCAATATGGCACTTTGCTTCATATGATCAAGGAACTGACGATCAATGCATCTCAGGCGGCGAAGCGAGCAGCATCTGCCGCCGATAAAGCTTTGCTGGCGGGAAGACTGGCGTCAATGACCGCACGGGACGCGATGCTCAAAGGGGCATTGGATGTGGCTGACGCTGCATTAGAGGTAGCAAAGGCCGCATCAGATGCAGCGGTAGAAGCGGCAGCGGCAGCGGTGGAGGCATGGACAGCAGCCCTTCTGGCAGCGGGGCATAATGCTGATGCGGAACTCCTGAATATGTCCTCGCAAGCATCAAAGGCGTCAAGAGACGCTGCAGAAGCGGCGGCATCGGCCCTCCAGGTTTTTGCTGAGGCATACGAAGTTGTGAAGAAAGCAAGAGATTCGGATTAGAGCAAGCTGGCTGCATCTGCAGAATCAAGCAAGAGGAAATCTCTAAATTGACCTCTTCAGCCACAACTCGTCATTTTGCGGTTGCGGTCTTCCCGCATGCGATAGTGAGCTTAAGGTTCAATTCCTGCGGCTTTCCTCGATCAACGGCGCCGCCTAGTGTTTCTGTGAGCTTGATTTCCATCCTTGCCCCTTTGATATTTTCCCCTACCTTGCCCTCTCCGCGGGGTTCGAATCCCCCTCACCCCGACCCTCCCCCCTGAAGGGGACGATGGAGAGACCTTCGCTGCTGCTTCACCCCCGCTCGATCAGCCCCATGCCTTGTTCTGGAGCCCCGCGCAGTAGTCCTGGATGAATTTCGCCCAGGTGCTCTTTTTGGCGAAGTCCAGACCGGAGTAAAGCCGGCAAACCTGTTTCTTGGGGAAGTAGATCGAGGTGCCGTGCGAGCGCGCGACCTTGCCACCCTTGGCGCCCGCCGCCAGCACAATTTTGCTCATCGCAGTCTTGACTGCGGCGCAGGCAGCCGTCACCTCGGCACTACCGAGGACGGAAGTCAGGCCATCGCACAGGTCAACGAGATCAACGTAATCGTCATAGGGCGCCGAGTACTCCTGCACCCGGGCCCGCACCGAGGCCAGCGCAGCACGCTTCGCCGCGTCGCCAAGCGACTTGGAAAGCGCCGCGCCCAGCTTGTTGGCAGCATCGGCCACGGCATCGATCTGGGTGAGATCCGCGGCAGAAAAAGTCACATCGTCACCACTCCCATAAGAGGCCAGATAGCTGCTCACACAAGTGCGCGCCAGGTCCGCCGGAGACATGCCTGGCTTGGCGGCCAGCGCCTTGAGCAGGCGGTCGTATGCCCAGCCGTTGTTGGGTTCTTCCTCTTGCGAGCCGACGGTGAAATCCGCCGCACCTTTAATCTGGTAACCGACCTCCAGCATGCTCATCAGGCAGGCATCAAAGCCGATGATGTCGATCTTGCGCTTGATCAACTTCTTCACGTCCATCAGGACACGCTTGAGTTCCGCGTTGTCGAGATAGTCCTTGGCCTGGTCGTCGAAGGCGATGGCGCGGCTTTGCACCATCTGCTTCACGCTGGTGGAGAACAGCGCTCGCTGGGCATTGCGCACCGCCGCGCGCCCCTGGGCCAGCGGTATTGGCGACCTTATTCGCTTGCCCTTGGCAGTGGCAGCCTTGCCGACGGAACCTTTGGCATTAAGGGTTTGGCCCTTGTGAACGATGGGCGGCGCCTGACCGCCGAAATAGTCACCTTCGTAAAGGTTGGAATCGTCCCAGCCCGCGCCGTGATTCCAGATCACGGCCAGATAATGATCGGCCGGATGGGTCTTGATGCCCCAAGCGAGAAAATCTTTCAATACGGCCGGGGCGCCGGTGTCGGTTTCGCCAAGATCGGCCACCGCATCGGCCGCCAGCGAGGTGCTTTTGCGCAGGAAGTAACGCTTGGTGGTGCCTTTGCCCCCGGCGCGGTCAAACTGCGCGACGATGTTGATGTCGCCGGTGGATCCCACCTTCTTCATTTCCAGCAGGTCGGCCACGCCGGCGCCGTCAAGGTTGTTGTCGCCGGCCAGATAAGCCATCACCGTCCACTTCGCGGGGGTTTGGTCTTTGCTCGCACTCTTGGATTTGCCGCTTGCATGCTTCTTCATGTCTGCTCCTGAGGTAATCGGTCGACCCGACAAAGGGTCACCCCAATATAGCTTCGCGGCTACGCAACTGCCACTTCGCGCCGTTTGGCACACGCTTCAAGCCCCCGTCAACTGCGATTTCCTTCTCTGCGGCGCGTCACTGTGTTGCATCGAATGGCGTCTTGCACACTCAGCCATTAGGGTCCGAATGCGCAGCGTTGTCAGCAGCTCACCCTCGGAAGCGCGCGCCTGAGGCCCCGACGCGACTCAAGTTAAGACCGCGATATCCGTTTGTAACCGTATTCCCAATATCCCGTTGGATGACTCAATGTCGGATCGACGTTCGAATTTCCCCCTTCCTCTACCATGGCCGGCCGGCATGCCTGAAGCAGGACCCCGGCTCCGCGCAGCGGGGCTGGGCGTTTGCCCGGAACGATCCTTCCCGCGAATCCCATGGCTTTGAACCCGTTTGCCCGACCGGGGTGGATTCCGCGCGTGGCCCAACATCCGGCCGTGGCTTGGGCAATACTCGTGCTCGCCCTCGCTTTCACCGCATTTGCCTGGCAGCACTTCAAGCAAAATACCTTTAACGATGCCCGCGATCGGTTTCAGCTCCAGGCAGATGAAGCCCGGGACGCAATCGGCAAGCGCATAACCGTGTACGAGATGGTGCTGCGCGGCGGCGCCGGCCTGTTAGAGACCACGCAGAGCGTCAAGCGCGACGAATGGCGGCGCTACGTGCGCAAGCTGGACATCCGGCGCCACTATCCCGCGCTCCAGGGTATGGGCTTCAGCCAGATCATTAGCGCCGCAAACCTGGCGCGGCATGTCGCGCAGGTGCGGGCCGAAGGCTTCCCCGAATACCGGGTCAGGCCGGAAGGGCAGCGGCCGCTCTATGCCACAACGCTCTACCTGGAGCCACTCGACACGCTCAACCAACGTGCCCTCGGCTATGACATGTACACCGAGCCGGTGCGGCGCGAGGCCATGGAACGGGCGCGCGACAGCGGTAAAGCCGCGGTTTCGGGCACCGTCACGCTGGCGCAGTCAAGCTCGCTGGCGCCGCAGAAAGGATTTGTCATCTACCTGCCGGTTTACCGCAGGGACATGCCCACAGATACGATCGAGCAGCGCCGCGCCGCCCTCTACGGCTTCGTCTTCGGTCCCATCCGCGTCCCTGAACTGATGGGCAACATGTTCGACGCGCACATGAGCGGCATCTCCGTCGAACTGTACGACAGCCGGGCCCCAGAGCCTGCGCGGCAGTTCTACCACAGCGATCACCCGGCAGGACCCTATGTGGACGATGCAGCCGCGATCGCGTTCCACCAGAGCGCCTCTTTTAGCGTCGGCGGTCGGGCCTGGTCCGTCATCATGCACACGCTGCCGAACTATGTGTCGATGGAGGAAGGACGTGAGTCCCGGATCGTGGCCGGCGGTGGAATCCTGGGAAGTTTGCTGCTGTTCTTCAGCATCCTCAGCATCTCCCGGCGACATCAGGAAGCCTTGGTCCAGGCCCGCGACATGACGGCCGAGCTGAGGCAGAGCGAGGAGCGCTCGCGCGCCCTGGTGGAATTCGCCCCGGACGCCATCATCGTGATTGATGAACGGGGCATTATCGAAACCTGCAACCCTGCCGCAGAGCGGATTTTTGGTTATTCAGCCGAGGAGCTGCTGGGCCGGAATATCAGCCTTCTGATGCCCGGCCCGGATCACGGGGCCCATGATCGCCATATCGCCCGCTTTCTCACCACCGGCGAGTCGCGCATCATGGGTGTCGGACGCGATGTGCAGGCGCGGCGCAAGGACGGCGGTCTGATCAGCATCAACCTCAACATGGGGGAGGTGACAGCCGGGCGAGGCGGCCGCCGCTTCATCGGCTATATTCGTGACCAAAGCGAACGCAAGTCTCAGGAAGAGGCGCTCGATCACTATCGCAATCACCTGGAAGAAATGGTCGCCGAACGCACGGCCGAACTGGCGGCGGCCCAGGAGCGCACTCACTCAATCCTGGAATCGGCCGCCGACGGGCTGATCGGGATAGACCGCGCAGGCCGCTTCACCTTTGCCAACCCGGCCGCCTGCCGCATGCTGGGCTACACCCAGATGCAGCTCATCGGCCGCCCGATCCACGAAACGATCCACCACAGCCGGCCCGACGGCACATGTTTGCCCGAGGCAGAATGCACCACCATGCAGTTGCTTTATTCCGGCAAGGCCGTACGCCAGGACGACGAGGTGTACTGGCGCGCCGACGGGCAGCCGATTGCAGTGGCCGTGGCGGCGCAGCCCATACTGCAGAATGGCGCGATCGTCGCCGCAGTGGTGAGCGTCACCGATATCACCGAACGCAAACGCGGCGAAGAGCAGCGAAAGCGCTTTGACCTGGCCATGCAGGAGAGCGAGGCGCGCTACCGTACGCTGGCTTCAGCCACCTTCGAGGGCATCGTGCTGAGCGAACAGGGCCGGGTGGTGGACTGCAACGACCAGTTCGCCAACATGCTCGGCTATTCCCGCGCGGAGTTGCTTGACCGGCCGGGAATCGACTTTATCGCCTTCGAGGACCGCGAACAATGCCTGGCCACCATGCGCGCCGGCCGCGATGCGCACAGCGAGGGCACCCTGGTGCGCAAGGATGGCACTCGCATCATCGTCGAGGCCAACGGCAAGACGGTCACTCATCAAGGCCGCTCGACGCGCTTCACCGCGATACGCGATATCACCGAGCGCAAGCGCGCCGAGCATGCGCTGCGCGAGAGCGTGGAGCGGCACCGTTTCCTGTACGAGCAGATGCAGCAGGGGGTGGTCTACCTGGACGCGGATGCGCAAATCCTCGATGCCAACCCGGCCGCCCAGCGCATCCTGGGCCTGTCGCTGACGGAACTGCAGGAGCGCGACGCGTGGGATCAACGCTGGCGCATGATTCGCGAGGACGGTTCGCCGTTCCCCGCCGACAAGAACCCGGTGGTGCAGGCGCTGCTCACGGGCCGAATGGAGAGCAGTCAGGTCGTGGGCGTCTATTCGCCGGCCCGCGACGATTTTGTCTGGATCAATATCCAGGCTGTTCCCCAGTTCCAGGCAGGCCAGAGCCAGCCCAGCCAGGTCCATGCGGTATTCGAGGACATCACCGAGCGCAAGCGCGCCATTGCCGAATTGACCCGGGCCCGCGCCGACGCCGAGCAGGGCAGCCGTGCCAAATCCGCCTTCCTGGCGGCCATGAGCCACGAAATCCGCACTCCGATGAACGGCGTGCTGGGCATGGTGGAGGTGCTCAAGCGCAGCCCATTGTCCGAGCACCAGGCCGATTTGCTCAATACCATCCATGACTCCGGCGCGGTCCTGCTGAACCTCATCGACGATATCCTGGACTTTTCCAAGATCGAGGCGGGCCGCATGGAGCTTGGACAGGCCCCGGTTTCAATTGCCGACGTCGTCGAAGGCCTGTGCAGTTCGCTGATGCCGCTCGCCGCCGGCAAAGGAGTTGACCTTTCGCTTTTCGTGTCGCCGCAAATACCTGACCGGGTGCTCACGGATGACGTGCGCCTGCGCCAGGTGCTCTATAACCTGCTCGGCAATGCGATCAAGTTTTCGGCCGGACGGCCGGAACGCCGCGGGCGCGTGTCGGTGCGAGCGAACGTCAAGCAGTCCACTCCCCTGCGGGTGGAGTTTCGGATTGCCGACAACGGCATCGGCATTGCGCCGGATATCCTGTCCACCCTGTTCTCCCCCTTCACCCAGGCCGAGGTGTCCACCACCCGGCGGTTTGGCGGCACCGGCCTGGGGCTGGCCATCTGCAAGCGCCTGGTGGAACTGATGCAAGGCGCAATCACGGTGGAAAGCACCCCCGGGGAAGGTTCCGCCTTCACCGTTGAGTTGGCCTTCGAGCTGCCCGCTGAACAGCCCGCAGGCAATCTGCCGACGCTGACCGGCGTCGCCTGCATTGTGGTGGAGGATCCCGACTGCGCCGTCGATGATGTGTCTGCCTATCTCGAAGCGGGCGGGGCGCGCGTGTTGCGGGCGGCCGATCTGAACGCCGCGGCGCAGCTTGCGGCGAACCTGTCCGCACCCGTTGTGGTGATTCTGGACACCGGGCAGGCGCGGCCTACGCCGGCCGCGCTGCACGCGACCCTTGCCTCCATGCCACACGCTCGCCGCCTGTTGATCACGCGTGGCCGGCGGCGGCAAGCCCGCCAGGCTGACTCCAACACGCTCGTCCTGGATGGCAACCTCTTGCGGCGCGAGGCGCTGCTGCATGCGGTGGCGGTCCTGGCAGACCGGGCCGCACCCGACGTCTTCCACGACCCGGCCGCGGAGCCTCTGCCGGGTGCGCAGTTCGCGCCGCCCGGCATCGCCCAGGCGCGCGACCAGGGCAAACTGATCCTGGTTGCCGAGGACGACCCGATCAACCAGAAAGTCATTACGGCGCAGCTCGGCTTGCTCGGCTACGCGGCGGAAATCGCCGGCAACGGTGTCGCAGCGCTCGGCCTTTGGCGGGGCGGACACTACGCACTGGTGCTCACCGACCTGCACATGCCGGAGATGGATGGCTACACGCTGGCCGGGACGATACGCGAAGACGAGGCGGGCAGGCGCCGCGTCCCCATCCTGGCCCTGACAGCCAATGCCCTGCGCGGCGAGGCAGACCATGCCCTGGCGGCGGGCATGGACGATTATCTGACCAAGCCGGCGCCGATCGAGCAGTTGCGTGCCGCCCTGGAAAAATGGATGCCCCGGCAGCAGGCATCGCCCTTGCCCGCAACCCCTGGTATTGAAGCCGACGCCTCCCGGGCAGACGACGTGGTTGACGTGGCGGTGTTGAAGGCGCTGGTTGGCGATGACGAGGAAGTCGTGCGCGAACTTCTGTCGGATTACCTGGTTTCGGCCCGACGCCTGGCGGTGGAATTGCGTGCCGCCTGCTCCGCAGGCGATTCGCGGCAGGTCGGAGCCATCGCCCACAAGCTCAAGTCCTCATCACGCTCGGTGGGCGCACTGGCCCTGGGTGAACTGTGCGCCGAGCTGGAAAGCGCGGGCAAGGCCGGCGACAAGCGCGGGGTCGAAAAAGACCGGCTGCGATTCGAGACAGCCCTGGCGGAAGTGGATGCCAGCATAGGTGAAATTCTCTCCGGGTAAACGAACGGTAATCGGAATAGGTGTCTGGGTTTCTTTGGGAACGGCAATAGCTGACTGCACATGAATACGCTTCTGGTCGATGACGAGCCCTTCGCGCTCAAGCTGCTGGCGCGCCAGTTGGGAAATCTCGGTGTGACCCAGGTGGAGTCCCGCGACTCTGCGCGGGACGCGCTGGCGCTGCTCCGGACCGGGGCCGCGGTGGACTTGGTGTTTTGCGATCTGCAGATGCCGGAAATGGACGGTGTGGAGTTTGTCCGCCACCTTGCCGGCATCGGTTACGCCGGTGCGGTGGTGCTGGTGAGCGGCGAAGACGAGCGCATCCTGAAGACGGCGGAAAAGCTGGCTGTGGCGCGACAGCTCAATGTGCTCGGCGCCCTGCATAAACCGGTTTCGCCCCACGAGTTGCAGGACATTCTGGAGCGGTATTGTCCACCCAGCGCATGCGCCACGCGCGCCGATAAGAAGACGTATGCGCCCGAGGAACTGCGCGATGCCATCGCAAGCGGACAATTGGTCAATTACTATCAACCCAAGATCTTGGTCGACAGCGGCACAATCGCAGGCATGGAAGCCTTGGTGCGCTGGCAGCATCCGCGCGACGGCCTGGTGATGCCGGACCAGTTTGTCGGCATGGCAGAGGATCATGGCCTGATCGACTGCCTGACGCGTGCGGTGCTGTGCGAGGCCCTGCACGACACTCGCAACTGGCAAGCGGCCGGCCTGAATCTGCACGTGTCGGTCAATGTCTCGATGGAGAATCTCGCCGATCTCGACTTTCCCGAGTTCATCGCGGAAGAAGCCCGTGCGGCTGGCGTGCCACTGACCAGCCTGGTGCTGGAGGTAACCGAAAGCCGGCTGATGAACGACCTGATGGCGCAACTGGATATTCTCGCCCGCTTGCGTCTAAAGCGAATTGGCTTGTCCATCGATGACTTCGGTACCGGCTATTCCTCGCTCGTCCAGTTGCGCGACATCCCCTTCGAC
>JBAWGM010000108.1:0-3288 GCA_049592895.1 Thiobacillaceae bacterium
GCTTTGGACGATGGATCGCCCACAAGCTCTCAGCCGTTTATTCCAAGCGCGGCCGCGCTGCCGGAGTTCACCCTGCGCGCAGTGCTGCTCGGCACCTTGCTGGGCGTGGTCTTTGGGGCTTCCTCCCTCTATCTGGTGCTGAGAGTCGGGCTCACGGTGAGCGCTTCAATCCCTGTGGCGGTGATCTCCCTCACCGTGTTTCGCCTGGTCGCACGTCTGGGCGGGCGCGACGCCACGGTGCTGGAGAACAACATTGCCCAAACTGCGGGTTCCGCGGGCGAATCCATTGCATTCGGCGTCGGCGCCACCATGCCGGCCATCCTCATTCTGGGCTTCGACCTGGAATTGATGCGCGTGATGCTGGTCGCGGTGCTGGGCGGGCTGCTGGGCATCCTGATGATGATCCCCATGCGCCGCGCGCTGGTGGTGGACAGCCGCCTGCCCTTTCCCGAAGGCACCGCCTGCAGCGCCGTGCTGCAGACCGCCGCGTCCGCCGAATCCCGCGCCGCGGCGGGGCAGGGCGCGGGGATGGAAACCGCACGGGCCGCGCCCATCTTCATCGGCTTTGCCGTGGGCATGCTCTACAAGTTGGCGAACGTCGGCGCCAAACTGTGGAAGGATGTCGCGGACAAGACCTTCGGCGCACCCCTGCCGGGGGCGTCTGCAAGCATCGAGGTTTCCCCCGAGCTCCTGGGCGTGGGCTATATCATCGGCCCGCGCATCGCCTCCGTAATGTGCGCCGGCGGCGTGCTGGCTTACCTGGTCTTGATCCCCCTCATCCGTTTCTTCGGCGGCGGGCAGGCCGGACCTGTCGCGCCCGGCGCCATTCCCATCATCGACATGTCGCCGGACCAAATCCGCTCCGCCTATGTGCTCTACATCGGCGCCGGCGCAGTGACCGTGGGCGGGCTGATCAGCCTCGCGCGTTCGCTGCCGGTGATGGCGCGCGGTCTGAGGGGCGGGCTGGGCGGCATTCTGGCGATGACCGCATTCGTGGGCAAGGCGCGCACCGAACGTGACCTGCCGCTGCCATTTGTGCTGGCAGGCGTTGCGGCGCTGGTCGTTGCCATCAGCCTGGCGCCGGCCCTGCACATGAATGCGGTAGGCGCGGTGCTGATCGTGGCATTCGGTTATCTGTTCGTAATGGTCTCGGCTCGGCTGACCGGGGAGATCGGCTCTTCCTCCAACCCGGTGTCGGGCATGACGGTGGCCACGCTGCTGATCACCTCGCTCATCTTCCTCGCCATCGGCTGGCGCGGCGGCAGTCACTATGTCACGGCCCTAACTGTAGGCGCCATCGTTTGCATTGCGGCGGCGAATGCCGGCACCACGGCGCAGGACCTGAAGACAGGCCACCTGCTCGGCTCCACGCCGAAGGCGCAGCAGCTTGCCATCCTTGCCGGCGCCCTGGCCTCCGCCTTGGCGCTCGGCCCCATTCTGCTCAAGCTGAACGAAACCGCCACGGTGTATGTGCCGGTGGCCCAGGTCGCGCCCGGCCTTGCGACCAATGCTGCGCGGCTGGAGCAGCGCGAGACCTTGCAGGGGACACAGGCAGCGGCGGACAGTCACAGCTACCGCGTATGGCACAAGACGGATGATGCGGGTGGACCGCCGGGCAAGTACCTGGTGGACGATTCGGGCCATGCGGTGTGGCTGGTGGACCCGGGGATCAACGGCAGCCATGCGCATCGGCCCGACGGCACGGAAGTGCGCAAGTACGATGCGCCCAAAGCCACCCTGATGGCCTACATCATCAAAGGGATACTGGATGAAAAGCTGCCCTGGGGCCTGATCCTGTTTGGCGCCGGCATCGCGGTCTGTCTTGAGATGACCGGAGTGCCGTCGCTGCCGTTTGCCGTGGGTGTCTATCTGCCGCTTTCCACCTCGGCGCCCATCTTCGTCGGCGGCATGCTGCGCGCCTTAATCCAGAGAAGCGGGGACGCGGGCCGGGAGCATAGCCCCGGCATCCTGCTGGCGTCCGGGCTCATCGCCGGTGGCGCAATCGCAGGAATTTTTGTCGCCCTGAGCGCAGGGGTGTTCGTCGGTTTGGACGCCTTGTTCGGCCTATGGGCGAAGTCCAACCCTTTCGTATCCGGACCGTATGCCGACGCCTTGTCCCTGTTGCCCTTCGCGGGACTGGCGGCATTGCTGTATTTTGTCGGACGTGAGCGTGCGGACGACGTTGGCAGCGCCTACACAGATTAGAAGATTAGGGGGCGAACTCAGCCTCCAACCGGGTCAAGGTTGGTTGACGGGCCTCAAGTTCTCCAAATGCGGACTAAGATTCACGAGAAGACCGGAAGCGTGTGCTCAGTAATCCGGCGCTCCGTCCAATACTGGTTTCACACCGTGTGCAGAAGCTCTCCCAATGAATGTTCGCGTAGCGAACTATGATGGGCCAAGCCAGTCACAAGTGTGTCCAGCGCAACCGAACCATGTGTCACCAAATGCAGCGGGCGTGGACAGCGTTAGCGAGGTATTTCAAGGAGACCGCTGCAAATAGTGCCCAAATGCCATCAGCAAAAGGAGGTGGCTATGAACAGGGTAGAAACCATAATTGCATTGGTTCTATTTGTCCTCGGGCCAGCCGAGTTGGGTGGTGGCGTGTCGGCCAGGGGCTTCGATGGTGGGGGTTTCCATAGTCAGGGTGGATTCCGCGGTGGAGAAGCATTTCACAGCGGCGGTGGCTTCCGCGGCGGCGGTGGCTTCCACAACGGCGGTGGCTTCCGCGGTGGGGGCGGCTTCCACGGTGGCGGTGGCTTCCACAACGGCGGTGGCTTCCGTGGCGGGGGCTTCCATGGCGGCGGCGACTTCCATGGTGACGGCGGACGTCACGGACACCTTGGGGTGTTTATTGGTGCGCCCCTGTTTTGGGGGTTTGACTACCCTTACCCTTACGCCTATTACTATCCGCCTTATGAAACCTCGTGGTACCCGCCTCCCGCCACGTACATTGAGCAAGGGGATGAAGAGGCCGCTCTGCCCTTGGAGTCGGGTTACTGGTATTACTGCACCAATCCTCCTGGCTACTATCCTTACGTTCAACAATGCCCCGCCGGCTGGCGGCCGGTGGCGCCGCAACCTCCGCCCTGAATCTCGGTTGGCAATGCCGGAGCCGTAGGCTACAAATTAATCACGGGGCGATGCCTGAGGGGTCACGCGGATTGACGACATGGTGAAGGCCGCCCCGGTCAATCGACGATCACCGAGGGCTTTTAAGGAGGCTGATATGGCAAGGAAGTACATCGATTGTCGCGAGCATCCCAGCGAAATGAATTGCACTGTGGC
>JBAWGM010000109.1:0-3870 GCA_049592895.1 Thiobacillaceae bacterium
GGAGAACAAGTCAAGCGGTTCCGTGCGCGATTTGCGCAGGGCTGCGGAAGTGCGTTGGGCAGCTTGCTGGGTCAAGCGGAACTTGAGCACTGGATTGCACGGCATAGCGAAGGTTGCCGCCTGCGCATCTACTCACCGTTGATCACGCTGGGCTTGTTCATTGATCAAGTCATGAGTGCAGATCAAAGCTGTCAGGACGCCGTCGCGCGTGGCGTGAGTGCACGGGTATCGCAAGGAGAGGAACCGTGCGGATTGAACAATGGGCCGTACTGCAAAGCACGTCAGCGGTTGGCACTGCCGTTGCTTAAGGAGCTCTGTGACACGTTGGGACGGCGGATGGTGAAGGCACAGCCAACGGCGTGGCGCTGGCGCGGACGGGAAGTCAAGTTGATCGACGGCGCCACGTTGTCGATGCCCGACACGGCGGCGAATCAACAGGCGTATCCGCAAGTGACGCAGCAGAAAGCGGGGTTGGGCTTTCCGATCGTGCGCATGGTCGGCATTATTTCGCTCAGTTGCGGCGCTATTCTTGAGTGGGCACAGGGGCCGTGCGAAGGCAAGAAAAGCGGAGAAACCTCCATGCTATGGAACATGGGCGAGGGACTCAGTCGTGGAGACATTGTGCTGGCGGATCGCTATTACGCCGGTTATTTCATGCTCGCCCGACTGCTCGATCAGGGCGTGGACGTGGTGACACGGCAACATCAGTTGCGGCACACCCGCTTCCAGCGTGGTGAGCACCTGGGCAAATGCGACCATGTCGTGCTCTGGTCACGTCCACCCTGTCCGGCGTGGATGGACAAGGCCCTCTATGCCGCGATGCCCGAGACGCTACGGCTTCGGGAGTGCCGCGTGGGCGGTTGGATTCTGGTGAGCAGCTTGTGCGATGCGGGCGCAGTAAGCAAGCAGGATTTGCGCGAACTGTATGGCTGGCGCTGGCATATCGAGCTCGACTTCCGCGCGATCAAGGCGGTAATGCAGATGGATGTTCTGCGCTGCAAGACCCCGGCGATGATCGACAAGGAGATTGCCGCACATCTGCTCGCGTACAACCTGGTGCGCTCAGTGATGGCACAAGCGGCGGCATTGACTACGCTGTTGCCGCGCCAGTTCAGTTTCAAGGGCGCGTTGCAGCAACTGCGCACCTTCGAGCGCAACATTCGCCATGGCAAACGTGTGCTCTTGGATCAAGCGCACAACGGTCTTCTGCGCGGTATTGCCCAATTAAAATTGCCGCACCGGCCTGACCGCATGGAGCCACGGGCAGTCAAACGACGAGGCAAAAACCTGCCTTTCCTTACTCAACCAAGGGACATAGAACGTGCCCGCCTGCTTGCCCTTCGCCAGCAATATATCCGTACCCAAAATGCTTAAGGTAGTGCCATTGGGGCCAGGCACACATTGTTTTCCTTCATTCCGGATCGCATTCCGTGGGTCACATCACGCTCATCTCAGCGTAGTCGTCTTCACCGCCACGTCAAACCTCAAATCGCTCTCCGCTTCGCCGCGCCCAGCCACCTTGCTGAATCAAAGGTTCCAGGCTCAAATTGAATCTCTAGTCGGGGCCATCGAGCTCACGCCGCCTGCGCCAGCGTGAAATCGACGCGCACCTTGTCAAACGGGCACACGATCTTCCCGCTCTCGGTCTTCTCCAGCAGACCGACCTCCAGCAACACATGCACATCCCGATGCACGGATTTGACATCCCGCCCCAGCCTGCGCGCGAGTTCGCGTAGGCTCATTTCACCGGCGCCGCTCATCGCTTCCAAGACACCCCAGCGTTTGGGACTGATTTCAGAGAACAGCAGCTCCGGGCTGGCATAGCTGAAAGTAGCCTGTTGAAGGCGCGTGGATTTTGCTGCCTGACGGATGCCTTTTGCGCCGGCTCTCAGCGCGGCTTTCCAGTCCGGGTTGACTTCAATGACGGCGGTCTTCACGTGACTCTCCTTTCAACTTCAGACAGAAAATCATCCAGCAGTTGGTCGATGGATACGAAGCGGTAAGCGTGTTGCTTTCCATCCAGATGCTTGTGGTCGCCTTTGCCGCGTTCATTATCGAAACCAACAATGCGCTTTCCATCTAGCACATAGACCAAGCGATACTTGAACGCATGGTCGCAAGGTGGAACGGGGCAGGGAAGCTTCCATATTTTCATTTCAACCAGCCCGCCGTTAGGCAGACGCTGGCGGTGATGCTTGAGCAATTCCGCCTTCATGTTGGCATTCTTGACAACAATCTGGCGAAAGTCAAGTGTTGGGAAATGGATAAGGCTCGGCTCTACCGCTCTTCTGCCGACCCCGCAGCGGGATCGCCTGAAACTCGTCGTCCTCCATCACCTGGCGGACGTGGCGCAGCGTGGCTTGGTGGCGCAGATTGAAGGACAAAGGATCGAAGGGGCTCGCATTATTTCTCGCATTCCGAAGTTTCGCCGGCCTAGCACGCTCATCTCAGCGTCGTTGCCTTCACCGCCACATCAAACCTAAGATTGCTCGCCGCCTCGCCGCGCCCAGCCAGCTTGCTGCGGCCGATCCACAGCCAACTCCTGCCATCGCTGCTCCTCGCGTACTGGAACTTGCGCTTGAGGCTCACGCCGATACGCGCGACTTCTTCTTCCTCGATGATCAGCGTGTCGTTCGGGTCCATCGGTATGGTCGGGTCGTTGCGCAGCAGCCAGCCGCGCGGCCAGAACACGTAGGAGCGCAACTGGGCGTCGATGTTCAGGCGGTCGATGAAGTTGTCCTGCGCGTCCAGCCCATTGAGAAAATCCACGTAGGCGGGGTCGACGGCGCCCAGCACCTCCACGCTCGCTTCCGGGTAGAAGCGCTTCATGCCCGCGCGCGCGAGCTGGATTTCGAGCGGGTCGGCAAAATTGAGCACCGGGTTGCGCACCGGCAAGAGCGGCGTCCAGTTGGCCGGCACCGGCGTGGCGAGTCGATACACCAGTTGCGGGCTGTCGGGCGCGGTGTCGAAATGGATCTGCTGCTGGAAGGCGAGCGACTTGGCTTCCAGGTCGCGATCGAGCGGCTCGCCGGAGATGCCTTGCACGGTCTTCTCGATCGCCCACGCGAGGTTGGCCATTTCGTCGCGCGCGAGCAGGGTGTATTCCAGCACCGCGCCTTCCTGCACGCCGTCCAGGCTGTCCGGCAGGTAGAGGGTGTGGGCGAGCTGGCCTTGCAGATTCGCCTCCTCGCTTAGTTCGTACAGGGTCCAGGGCACGCCCCCGAGCGGCGCGACCGGGCCGGCCTGCGCGGTGATGCCGAAGGTGTCGGTGATCGCAAATTGCGTGACGCGGTACAGCCCGCCGACCGGCAGGCGCACCGGGGTGAGAAACCAGTCGTTGCCGAAAGTCAGCGCAAACTCGGTTACCGTCATGCGTAGCAGGTCGGTGACACCGGCTTCCATGCCCGCGAAATTCACCTGTCCGTCCTCGAACTCCCAGGAGCGCTCCGCCGGCATGCCGGGGTAACGCACCGGCGAGGGATGGCGCTGGGCGACGGAGAACTGGTGCGTGGTGAATTGTTCCTGCTCGTTCTGCGGCAGGGCCGCGCCGACGAAATCCTCCCAGTCCACGTGGCCGTCGGTGTATTCGTCCGACTTGAGTTCGACATTGCTGCCGGCAAGCGCGAACGCGTATTCCATACGGTTCTTCTGCCAGCTTGGATTGTCTGCCGCGCCTTCGTAGGCCAGATCATCCAGCCAGGCCATCCAGTTTTCCAGCAGGGTCTGCGCAGGCGCGGCGTCGGCTGGGGTGACGACCAGCGCAGCGGGCAGGCCACTGAGTTTGCCATTGGCCCAAAGCGGCAGCAGGTCCGCGCGCAGCTTGTTCGCGTCCACGGTGCGCAGGTTCATCAGGGTGGACCACAGGATGCC
>JBAWGM010000110.1:0-5484 GCA_049592895.1 Thiobacillaceae bacterium
CCGCCACTCTGTTCTACCGCTACATCATGCCCACCCGCGAGCGGCTGGATCCCCATCTGATCCCCGAAGCCATCCCTGCGCTTAGATCGCTTGGCGAACACCTGGCGCGGGTGGAATGGAACCGGCCGAGCCTCAGCGCCTTGATCAAAACCTTGGTCAAGGACGCAGCGATGAAAATGCCCAACCTCTCCATGCCGCTACGGGTGCTGGTAACCGGGGAGCCGCAAACCCCGGCTATCGATGCCACGCTGGAACTGCTGGGCCGCGAACGGGTCATTCAGCGGCTCCAAAGCGCCATGCAGGATCTGGGACTTTGACGCGCCTGGGGTAAGGCGCACAAAACGTCCTTCCGGTATAATGCGCGGCGTTGCTGGTGTAGCTCAGTTGGTAGAGCAACTGATTCGTAATCAGTAGGTCGCACGTTCGACTCGTGTCACCAGCACCAGTAAACACAAGGGTCACAGCGATTTAGTGAATTCTTAAAAATGTCTGGGGTAACGCCGGGGTAACACTGAAAATCGCCGACAAGAACGCGGCAATGAAAATAATCAGCGTGTTCTTCCTTGCCATATCCCTTGCACTGTCCCAAAGGTGCAATGGTGCGTGGCCATGGTGGAAGTCATACCAACGGGAGTCATTTCAGCGGAAGCCACAGCAGTGTGAGTCACAGCAGGTCGTACTCGCATCACGCCTCTTATCGCGCCTCATCATCACCTAGAGAAGTTCACGGCGGCTATTCATACCCGATACGACGCGATTCACACGGCAAAATCATCCGTAGCCAGCAGGCAAAGGATGATTTCAAGCGCGAGCACGCGTGCCCATCGACCGGTAAATCTAGCGGTCCATGCCCTGGCTATGTAATCGACCATGTGCAGGCGTTGAACCTATTTTCCTCTGTTGGATTCACATAAACTGCTGCAACGTCAGTATTGATGCGGGTTAACAGCTGAAGAGGGGGGTCACCCGGTGGGTGAGGTTAAATTTGAGCAAAAGGCCTTGGCCAAGGCGGTCGATCAGGTGCTGGAGGAAGGGGATCGTGAGGCGGTGGAATTGCGTGTTGCCACCCCTGGGGGGCGGTTTCAGGTTCGCTGGGACGAAGGTGGAAGCGCGACGGCTATGGGACAGTTGGCGTTTTTTGCCGAGTTTCTGGAAGTCTCGGGTTTATTTGCCCGTTGGGTCGACGGGTGTCCGATGGACTACACCAGTCCTAATGCACCGGCGGCCGTGGATGTGGTGGGCACCTGGCTACTGTCGATTCTGGATGGGCAGCGGCGCTATGCGCACGTTGCCGGGCTGCGCGGCGATGAAGTCGCGCCGCAGATTCTGGGCATGAACAAGATCGTCAGCGATGAAAGCCTGCGCCGTGCGCTGGCGCATCTGGCGCCGAGCCAACCCAAGCACTGTAGCGAGGAAGAGCGGGCGGCCCGCTTGGCTCAATTGGCGAAGAGCACGGCGTGGATGGATACCGCCTTGAGTGAGAGTACCCGCGAAGCCCTGCGCACCGCCTGGATATTGGATGTCGATACCAGTGTCAAGCCGCTGTACGGCCATCAGGCCGGAGCGGAAATTGGCTACAACCCCACCCGGCGAGGACGGCCAAGCCATACGCTGCATACCTACTGGATCGGCAACCTGCGCCTGGTGCTCGATGTCGAAGTCCAAGGCGGCAAGGCCAGCGCAGCCAAGTACAGTCTACCCCGTCTACGCCAGTGGATCGAACGGCTCGCCCCTGAGGAGCGACCGGCCCTGGTGCGCGGCGACAACGCCTTTGGCAATGAGGGGGTGATGACCGAGCTGGAAGAACTTGGACAGCGCTACCTGTTCAAGCTTCGGCAGACGGCCGGGGTCAAGCGTCTCATCGAGCGCAAGTGGCGACACGGGGACTGGACGAATGTCGGACAGGGGTTTGACGTGGTGGAAGGCGAACTTCAGTTGTCGGGCTGGAGTGCTGCGCGACGGGTGGTGGTATTGCGCCGCCGAATCAAAGAAGATCTGGTGGTTGAGACAAGTAGCGAGGGGCAACAGAAACTGCACTTCGTGGACCGTTCAGACAAGGTCAAGGTTTGGGAATACGTGGTGCTGGTGACCAATACGGATTACGCACTCGAAGCCATGGGCCAGTTGTATCGGGATCGGGCGGATTGCGAGAACGGGTTCGATGAACTGAAACGGCAATGGGGATGGGGCGGCTACACCACGCAAGACATTGAGCGCTGCAACCTCTCGGCGCGGGCGGTAGCACTGATCCATAACTGGTGGAGTTGGTATGTGCGCCTGGCTCACCCGAAGAAACGTCTGGAGGCCATCACCAGTCGCCCCATGCTGCTCAGCGGCGTTGCCCGACTGACTCAGCATGCGGGCCAGTCACGGCTACTGCTCACGCTAACCCATGCAGCGGGGGATCAGATCAAATCGATGATCGCCAATATCCGCGAGGGTCTCGACCATATTCTGGCAACTGCGCCTCAGTTGCCTAAAGCGGAGCGATGGCGTGCCCTGCTCCGCTACATTATCGACAAAATCATCCAGACCAAACCGAAAAACCCACTACCCCTCGGCTTGGCTCCTCCAGCTTTGGCCTCTGATGTGGGCTAACAGAGGAATTTAGGTTCAAGCTTCTATCCACCCAGCGAAATTGTTCAGACCAAGGCAAGATAGGCCGCAAGTACGAGTCCAAATAGGGCAATGGCCAAGTTGGTGAACATGGCTCCGTTGACCCAGTAGCCAGCCGGGATCTCGCCGGCTCCCAAGGTGGCGACGACGCGGCGGTACTGCCGGACCGAAACTACCAGCAGAATGACTCCCAGAAGGATGAATGCCACGCCGATCGTCAGCGATATGCCCCGGTGCAGGGGTTCAACCTGGCGACTCAGGATCACATGCAGAAACAACCCGAAGCGCTCAACCAGAAAGCCGAAGCCCATGAGGGCGATTGCGGTTCGGTTCCAGGCTAGGAGTGTGCGCTCAGCGGCGAACAGGACGCGGGGGTCATTCAGGTAGGACAGTGGGGGGTGGGGTCTAATAGAAGTCCGACCGCAAATCTGGGGCCAGTGAATGCATTGGAGTGCTTGTTGGTAGCTTGGTAGTAGACAGAGTAATCGCAGACAAACAAAGGGGCAATGAACTTGCTTTTGCCCGTTACGGATCGGTTGAGATTTCCTGACCTACGTCCCGTAACGAATCCACAGCGGAAGTAATCGGCTCAAGTCTCCAGCGTCGCCTTTGCCGATTACCGGCCGGGCCAGATTGCGTCTGGCTATCCGCCCCTCCGTCGCTCACCCTGCAAGAAATCGCATCCTCACGGAATCATCAAGAACGGAAAAATCAGCAACCACAACGGCTTCGGCCATTCGATCTTCACGGCCAGTGGCGGGCTGGCCGGGCCTTCGACCCCATCGGCCGCCACGCCGGTGACACGCAGCCAGTAGTCGCCCGGCTTGGGCTTGGGCAATCTGGCGCTGGGCTCGTGGACCTGCTGGCTTGCGAGCGGCTTGGCGAAGCTTGCGTCCGCGCTCAATTCGAGCCTGTATGCGGGGGCGTTGCCTGTCCAGGTCACGTGCAACTGCTCGCCTTCGACCTTGGCAGCCAGCGCGCTCGGCGCATCGGGCGGGACGATCAGGGCCAGCGGCGGGCTGGCCGGACCTTCGACATCTTCTGCCCCAATTCCTGTGACGCGCAGCCAATAGCCGCCGGGCTTGGGCTTGGCCAGGGTGGCGCTCGCCTCATGCACCTGCTGGCTCGCCAGCGGCTGGGCGAAACTGCTGTCCGTGCTCAATTCGAGCTTGTAGGTGGGGGCATCGCCTTTCCAGCTCACCAACAACTGTTCGCCTTCGACCTTGGATGCCAAATCACTTGGCGCGTGGGGCGGAACGATGACCGGGCTGATGGCGCTCCAGGCGCCGGCCTTGCCGTCGCCCTCGACCGCGCGCATGCGCCAGTAATACTTGCCGGGGTCGAGCGTCACCGCCAGACTGGTGGCGTCCGTGTCCCGCTTGATCTGGACCTCGCTAAGATCCGGCGAGGCACCGACCTGCAGGTCATAGCGCGCCGCCCCCTTGGATGCAGCCCAGGCAAACTGCCCCTCACCGGCATCGGCGCTGGCGTGGGCAACAGGCGGATTGGGCAGCGGCTGCACACGGAAGGCGCGCGGCTCGCTCCACAGATGCACCTTGCCGGCTTCATCCACGCTGGCCACGCGCCACTGCAAGTCACCCTCCTTCAGGGTTTCGACCTGCTTGGTGACGGGCGGCAGGCGGCGCTCGATCAGGCCTTCGCCGAAGTCCGGCGTCGGCGCGATCTGCAGCACATAGCCGTGCGCCTCCGCTGCGGCAGCCCAAGAGAATTCCACGGCATTTTCGTACTGGCGCTCGCCGGGGTTGGGAGACAGCAAGGCGGGCGGCAGCGGGCGCGCGTCCAGTTCGAAGGCATGATCGAGGTTGCTGCCTTCGAGGCCTGCACTGTCGATGGCGCGCAGGCGCAGGAAATAGTTTCCGTCGGGCAAGTCGTCCTGCCAGGTGATGCTGGGTTGCGGCGTGACGTCGTCGAGCAGGACTTCGCCGAAGGCCGCATCGCGCGCCACTTGGGCGCGGTAGGATGAGGCGCCTTCCACCGGCTGCCAGGTGAAGGAAAGGGGCAGACGCTCGATCAGCGCAGGCAGGCCCGCCCCTGAAGGAGCCGTCAGCAGGGTGCGTGGCGCCTCGGGCGGCTTGCCGGCTTCGACCACCGTGCCGTAACCCGCTTCGACCCCGACCTCCTTGCCCTGTGCGGTGACATCGACCGTCCCCTGCAGCACCTCGCTGCGCAGGGTCTTGCCGTCGTCTCCCAGGTTCAGGCGAAAATCGGTGCCGCGCAGGCCGGCCACCGCTACCACTGTCTTCACCTGGAAGCCGCCTGCAGGAGGCTGCTGCTTGCTCGCGTGCGCTTCCAGGCGGCCGTTGTCCAGAGAAAGCTCGGTCGAAACCATGCCGGTCTTGCCATAGGCGGCCAGGCGGCCGAAGGATAGTTTGCTGAATGCCTGCTGGGTCAGCATGGAGCCATCGGCAAAACGGTAGGTCGCGCTGCTGCGCGGTCCGGTCAGCACGTTCTCGCCGCCGTGCAGTTGGGCGCCCGCAGCCAGCTTCTGGAACGCTGCGTCGCCGGACTTGTAACGGACGTTTCCGGTGACCGCCGTGACCGTGACCGGCGCCGGTGTCACCTTGAGCAGTTCCACCGGAATCTTGATGCGGGTGTTGGCCGGCAGGTGCCTGGGGATGGACACGCCATTGACCGCCTGCACCTTGGGCCAGTCGCGCATGTTCTTCAGATAGGTCTGGCCGATCTGGCTCAAGGTATCGCCAGGATAGGTGAGGTAAAGCCAATTGGCGGCGTGCGCTTGCAAGGAAATCAATGCAGCCAGCAGCAACGGGATGCGCATGCTAACTCCTGCCGGTATGCCTGGAATTCAACTATATGACTTGAAGTCCATAAGGCAAGGCAGCGCAT
>JBAWGM010000111.1:0-5652 GCA_049592895.1 Thiobacillaceae bacterium
GTTCTTCATCGTCCGTGGCACAAACCGCACCGGTGCTGCGGCTGGGATCCCAGGCCGGACGGGAAGCGCGCGGATCCTGCTTCCAGTGGAAGAAATCCCGCTCTGGCGCCGCGCCGTAGTCCTGCTCCAGCGCCTGCCAGACTGCGATGAACTCCCGATAGTCCGCCAGATATTCTGGATTGCGGCGCAAAAACTCCCAGGCCCATTGCCCGATATCGAGTCGCGCGAGCGGTGAATCTTCCATGTCGTGAGGGTAACATAGCGTCATGGACGAGCTATTTTGCTGGCGCTGCGGCGCATCCCTGTCGGAACTGTCCTTGCCGCTCATGCGCCAGGACGAGTGTCCGGCCTGCCACGCGCAAGTGCATGTGTGCAAGCTGTGCGAGTTCTACGAACCCAAGGTGGCCAAGCAATGCCGCGAACCCATCGCGGACGAAGTGAAGGACAAGGACCGGGCCAATTTCTGCGGCTACTTTCAACCCAATCCGCGTGCCTACCAAGCAGCGAACCAGTCCGGGTCGATGAGTGCGCGAGCCGACCTCAATGCCCTGTTCGGCGGGACCGGGTCTTCCCCCGCCGGCTCATCCGGCGCAAGAGACGCGCTGGACAAGCTTTTCGGAAAATAGGATTGATGGAAATCTTCAATCTCTACTACATCGAGGCAGCGCGGCGTCTGCCCAATTTGCCGGCCTCCCACCCTTGCAGCAACGTGCATGGCCATTCCTTTCGACTGGAAATTTTCGTCAGCGCGCCGATCAGTCCGGTCAAGGGCTGGGTAATCGACTTTGCCGACCTCGATGCGGCCTTCGAGCCCATCCTGGCCCAACTCGACCATCGCTATCTTAACGATATTCCAGGGCTGGAAAACCCGACCAGTGAACGGCTGGTTGAATGGATCTGGCATAAGCTCAAACCCGGCCTGCCAGACCTGAGCAAGCTCGTCATCCACGAATCCCATCGTTCAGGCTGTGTCTATTCGGGCGAGTAGTGCGTGAGTTGGAAATCCGCAGACAGACGGAAGCCGCTGCGGAGCGATCCGCAATGCATCAAGGTAATGGTGGGTGTCTCCTCGGCTGCACAGGAGTAAAATAACTAAAGGCACGCAGCATCGCGTCCGTCCCCATTGTTCAACCTGCGCACGAGCGCCCTCAATGAAAATCCCCCAAAGGCTCCAACCCCTGCTCGAAGACGGCCTGATCGACAGCGTCACCCGGCAGTTGATGAGCGGCAAGGAAGCCATGGTCTTTGTCGTCCAATGTAGTGGCGAGACACGTTGCGCCAAGGTGTACAAGGAAGCCAACAAGCGCAGCTTTCGCCAGGCCGTCGATTACACCGAAAACCGCAAGACCAAGAACAGCCGCCAGGCACGCGCCATGGCCAAGGGCACTCGATTCGGCCGGCAGGCGCAGGAAGAAGCGTGGCAAAGCGCGGAAGTCGCCGCCCTGTACCGTCTTGCCGCCGCCGGCGTGCGTGTGCCCGTGCCCTACAATTTCCATGCAGGGGTGCTGCTGATGGAACTGGTTACCGACGACCAGGGCAACGCTGCGCCAAGGCTCAATGATCTGGAATTCACCGCCGAAGGGGCACTCGCCTGCCACCACATCCTGATGATGGAAGTGGTGCGCATGTTATGCGCCGGCGTCGTCCATGGCGACCTCTCCGAATACAACATCCTGCTCGGCAGCGAAGGCCCGGTCATCATCGACCTGCCGCAGGCCGTGGACGCCGCGGGTAACAACCACGCCGCCAGCATGCTGGAACGCGATGTCGGCGACCTGACGGCCTATTTCGGCCGGTTCGCCCCGGAGCTTCTGGGCACCGAGTACGGCAAGGAAATCTGGTCGCTCTACAAAAGCGGCGCACTGCATCCCGAAGTCGAACTCACAGGCCGCTTCGAATGCAGCGTGAAGCCGGTTGATCTGGACGGCGTGATTCGGGAAATTGATGACATCCGCGCCGATGAGGCGGCCAGGCAGTTGCGAGTGCAGGCGACGGGGTGATTTGCAGCGCGGGTGATGGAAGCGTTCCGAGGCTGGAGCCCGGTTTGGCCGTCGCAGGGGTGGCCCTGCGCGGGCAAATACGTGAGCCGGTCAATTTGTCGCGAACTTATGGAAAGCCAATCCCCCTCTGTTCGGTAACGCACAGAACAACTCGGCATATAGGCGCAACATGAGCCTTGCGGTGCTGAGACAAGCTCTGTGACAAGCTCTGTTTCTTGCGTTCCGATTCTCAATCCATTTTCGATATCAGGAGATTTATCATGATCAAACACATTCTGGTGCCGCTGCTCGCAACATTATTGCTGGTCGGCGCTACGGCGTCACTGACCGCGTGCAACACGGTTGCAGGCGCGGGCAAGGATATTCAGCAGACCGGCTCAGCAATCAAGGACGAGGCGAATGAGCACCGGTAATGCCGGGCCAATAATCCGACATCTCTCGCGTCAACCGGGCTCTGTTGGTCCAAATTGACATGCAATCCGGCATCACCTGAGGGGGCATGAAGGGCAAATAGATAACCCACTTTGCCTGGCCCCTTCTTGTGCATTGCCGAATTCTTTCGCCGCGTGCAGTTTGCGGCCGCCGCGAATGCGGCAAATGCAGCCAGTGGTGGGTCAACTGTTTTAATAAAAGGATGAATCGTGAAGAAACTACTGCTAATCGCAAGCTTGATGGTGATCGGTTTGAGCGGCTGCTTTATTGACCCGCACCGAGGCTATGACAACGGCTATCGGAGAGACCAGGATCGCAGTCAGAGTCGTGATCATAGAGGAGATCAAGGCGACCATGATGCGGGTCACCAAGGTGGAGATCGTGACGATCATGGCGGGTATCGTTAAGTAGCTCCTGGGGCTGGTTGGGTGGGCAAAGCGCAGCGTGCCCACCGGCCAATGCCATCATTCCCCAAACTCGTACTCCTCTCGAACCGGGTCCGCCCGGTCGTTTGGCAGCAAGCCGTCAGCAACATATCTCTGAAAGCTGGAATACGGCCAATCAACAAGCTTCGATGCCAATCCATGCTTGAGCGGATTGGTGTGGATATAGTCCACATGGCGTTCGATATCGGCGTCATCCCTTACAACCAGCGGGTAGGGTGGGCAGAGCGCAGCGTGCCCACGCGCCAGTCCCGTCATCCCTCGGCCTTGATGAGACTCCAGCGCAACGGGTAGTCCGCATCGCCTTCGGGCAGGCCCCAGAGGGTGTGCAGGTGATCCGGCAACACGCAGATGGCCAGGGTTTGAAACGGGCGTTTGCGCTGCATCCGCCGGTAGGCCGCGCGCAGACGAACAATATGTTTCACCAGGGCGGTGGATTGGCGATCCGCAAGGGTGACGGTGAACAAGAAGGTGCCGCCCGAAACCAGTGCGCGGCGGAATCGTGACATACCCGCAAGTGTAACCGCTGTCCCGCGTGGGCACGCTGCGCTTTGCCCACCCTACCTCGCTGATTGCCTCGCGCATTTTGGCACTGCTGTCATGGTTTGACGTCAGGCTGGGCGCGTGCCCTTGCAGGCAGGATATCGAGAACAGCCCCAAAACGCATTACCCGAATTGACGCCACGCTTGGCTTTACGCCTCACCATCGCGCTCTGGCAAACCGGGCAGGAGGGTGCACTTGCGGACGCGATAACCGGTGAAGCTGAAGCGGCCTTGCCGGGCACGCCCACCCCGCGAATCAGCGCATGCAGCGCCTTGCCATCCATCAGCTCGATGTTTCGGCCTGCGGCAAACGCCCGTGCCTCATCCGTAAATGCGCCGGATGTCACCACAAACCCCCCGGTGGCCCCCTTCGCTGCCATCACCCCATACAGTTCGCGCACCGTGCTCACGCCCACCTTGTAGGCTCTCCACTGCTTGCATTGCACCAGGAAGGTTTCGCCTTCCTTTTTCAACTCCAAGTCAATTCCGCCATCGGCGCCGCCACCACCAGTCTCAATCACCGAGTAGCCTTTGCGCCGAAACGCTTCGCCCACCAAGGCCTCAAACTGCTGCCAGCTCATATCGTTGAGTGAACTTCTGCTCGGACTTGAAGCCACCTGCTCATGCAATAACTTGCGCTTGTGGCTCCCATAGGCAGACATGGCTGCACCCACGGAAAAAACGAACGGCAACAGATACTGACCAACTGTAGCCAGCGTCCTGAAGATATTTTGTCTCAGGAATTCGCCCATCTTTCCGGGCTGGACGACTGCCGTCACCTCACTGGTGGACACGCTGTGCAGCCAAAAATATGCAGCAATTGCGAGCACGACCCCTACCCACCAGGGGAGCTTGCTGGTTATTTCTATCAAGTCTTCGACGATTCCTTGTTGACGGCGTGTCAATTGGTCTTCCCATAGTGATTCTTTAGTTCCGCGCTGCGGCGACGCTCGAATGCCTACCTGACCTCCAATAGTTCCACCTCAAACACCAGCGTCGCATTGGGCGGAATGACGCCGCCTGCGCCGCGGCTGCCGTAGCCCAGTTGCGGCGGGATGGTGAGCTTGCGCTTGCCGCCTATCTTCATGCCGGCCACGCCTTCATCCCAACCCTTGATGACATGGCCCGCGCCCAGCGGAAAATCGAAGGGTTCGTTGCGGTCCTTGCTGGAATCGAACTTGGTGCCGTCGGTAAGCCAGCCGGTGTAGTGCACGACGACCGTCTTGCCGCCGCTGGCGGCATCGCCTGCGCCTTCGGTGAGGTCTTCGATGATGAGGCCGGATGCGGTCGTTTGGGGTGACATGGTATCTCCTTGTCTAGATGGGAAAAAGGATGAAGGTGGCGGTATCGATTACGCCGGTGCGCATGGTGCGGTTGGTTTTTTCTTCAATGACCAAGGCGATGAGGTCCTGTGTTTCGATGAGCTTGCCGAACTCACGCTCGAAGCTAAGATTGGCCGCGCCGTTGGCATCAACAGAATTGCTGAGCAGCATCAACTCGCCGTGGGCATTCCTGGCATTGGACAGTTTCCATGCGACGACTTCGAAATTGCGCGCGGTGTTGTAAAGTTTTTGCGGGTCGAGACTTTCCAGCATGTAGAACTCGGTCTTGTTGTCGTAGGCGGTCATGGTCATGGTGAGCAAACCTTCCATCACCGACCTGATTCGGTCGCCGGCATAGTCTTCGCGGAAGGCGGTGAAGATGGCGGCCTTCCAGTCGAGCGTTTGTCTGGACGACAGATTCCAGTGATCCAGTGGCGAAAAGATGTCGCTCACTGCATCTTCCTCGCTGGTGAAATTACTCTTGCGCCACTCGGCGGGGTTGCGGCGGTAGAGCTTTTCCGTCAGGCGCTTGAGCGCAGCAAGGGCTTCCTTCTGGTGAATTTCGGTCACCGTGTCCACATCGCTCTTGGCCAGATTGGTGATGCTGAAGGACCGGGCAGTGGTAGTGCCGTCGCTGCGCTGGATGGGTTGGGATGAACAGGCCGCGAGGCCCAAGGCCACGCCTGCAATGAACAAAGGAATCGGCAGGGTTTTCAACCTAGGAACGGTAGTTGGACACGGCCGATGGTGCGTCTGGGCGGGCGGTTGGCGCGAAGCGACGACGCCGCAGGCCGGGGCCTGCAAGGAGGAGCGACAAAGCCAGGCGCACGTCCGGGCGTGCCAGTGGGTGTGTAGCGCGCTCACCCAACAGGTGACATTTGTCGAAGCCGATAAGACATGATTCCATGTGGC
>JBAWGM010000112.1:0-2255 GCA_049592895.1 Thiobacillaceae bacterium
AATACCGGCCGGATGAGCGTGGGCAACATGGGCTCCGAATTTCGCCTGTCCTACACCGTGATGGGCGATGCGGTGAACCTCGGCTCGCGCCTGGAGAGCATCACCAAGCAATACGGCGTCGGCATCCTGGCGACCGAAACCACGGTTGCGGCCGACACCGGACATGAGTTCATGAAAGTCGACGTGGTGCGGGTCAAGGGCAAGGAGACGCCGGTCGCCATCTACCAGCCCCTGGGGCGCAAGGGTGAACTGGGCGAAGATGCGAAGAAGATGGCGCAGTTATTCGAGACGGCATTCGGGCTTTATCAGAAGCAGGACTGGCAAGGCGCAGAAACCCTGCTGCACGAACTGGCTGCGATTGCGCCCTGCGGCCTGTGTGAAACCTATCTCGCACGCATTGCCCACTTCCGCGAACATCCTCCCGCGCCGGACTGGGACGGAGTATTCGTCTATACCACCAAGTAGGGTGCGGCTGATGCAGGATAGAATCTTGCAAAGAGGACGGTAGGACAGGAGGAGAGCAAGCCTCCTGTTCTCATGTCTTCCTTGTTCAAGATATTGGGACGCCGATGAAACTGACTGTACTGGGCTGTAGCGGTGGAATCGGCAGCGGCCGGCAGACCACCTGCTTTGAAATTGACGATGACACGCTGCTCGATACCGGCACCGGCCTCACCACCCTGACGCTGGAGCAGCTCGCCCTCATCGATCAGGTTTTCCTCACCCACAGCCACCTGGACCATGTGCTGGGCCTGCCCCTGCTGCTCGATGCGGTGGGCGAACGGCGGCAGGTGCCGGTAACGGTGTATGCGCTGCCGGAGGTGCTGGCCATCCTCGATCAGCACTTGTTCAACTGGAAGGTGTGGCCGGATTTCCGCGACATTCCTTCGCCCGATAGTCCCTGGCTGCGCTTTCATCCCGTGCCCCTGGGTTCCACCATCCGCCTGGGGCAGCGCGAATTCACCGCGCTGCCGGCGGACCACGTGGTGCCCGCCTGTGCCTGGCACATCAGAGGCCCGGGCGGTTCGCTGGTGTTTTCCGGCGACACAACCAGCTACGAGGCCCTGATCCTGGCCCTCAACCAAATCTCCGATCTGCATCACCTGATCATCGAAACCTCCTTCGAGACTGCGCGACGCGACATTGCCATTGTTTCCAAGCACCACTGGCCCGAATCGCTGGCCCGCGATCTGGCAAGGCTCAACGCGCAGCCCCAGGTGTGGATCACGCACCTTAAGCCAGGCAACGAAGCAGCCATCATGGCCGAGCTGAAGCAGACGGTGCCGAACCGGAATGTGCAGGCCTTGCAACAACAGCAAGTGATCGATTGGTGATTCCCGATGCCCTGCTGCTGCTGACGGGCGGCTGCCCCCATTGCCCCGCCGTGCTTCAGAGCCTGACCGGCTTGTTGAAGGAAGGCGTCATCGGCCGGCTGGAAGTGATAAACGTCGCCGTACATACCGAGGCGGCGGAAGAAAGGGGAGTGCAGTCGGTACCCTGGACAAGAATCGGCCCCTACGAAATCCAGGGCCTTGTCTCGCCTGCGGAACTCAGGCGCTACGCCCAGGGCGTCGACGATGAAACCGTCTTCGATGCCTACGTGCTCGACCTGCTCAAGACCGGCAAGCGTGCGCGCTTCGAAGCGCTGGTGAAGCAGGAACCGCAACGCATCCATGCGCTCGCCCGCCTCATGACCAATCCTGAATCCAGCATGGCTATTCGCCTGGGCATAGGCGCGGTGCTGGAAGAGTTGCAGGGCACCGGCCTGAGCCAGGTGCTTATCCCGGAACTGGGCGCCTTGCTCGATTCAGACGATGCCCTGCTGCGGGCCGACGCCTGCCACTTTCTCACCCTAATCGGCGGCGAGGAAGTCAGGCCCCACATGCAAGCCTGCTTGAGCCATGCAGATGCTGAGATCCGCGAGATGGCTCAGGAGTGGCTGGCCGAGTCATGCAAGGACGCGATGACAAATACCTCTCACGGTTGAGGGCGAGCCAGTTGCCCTTGGGCGGCGCTTGTCAAGCAGGCAGCACAAAGCGTCTAGTCCGGTCCGCATAAGCCTGCTCGCTGCAGATGCGTAATGCTTGAGGCGAATCTTTCCCTTCACTTGATCCAGCAGAGGTGGCGACTGCTTCAATGACACAATCATTCCCACGTTTAGGATGCCCTAAGAAGACACCGTAAAATGATTTGTATCGTAGTCTTTAACACGCTACGCCAGAACGACGGTTTATAAGCCCTCAATTAGGATGCAC
>JBAWGM010000113.1:0-2309 GCA_049592895.1 Thiobacillaceae bacterium
GTTCAAGACCGCCTCCTGCCCGGCCACGCCGAGAAAGCTTCCGGCCACCGGCGGCACAGCCTCCGGGTGGCTCGCCACCGCCACCCCAATGTGGCGGTTGCCAGTCACCTCGCCGCCGGTGGGATCGAAGCCCTTCCAGCCGGCCCCAGGCAGATAGACTTCGGCCCAGGCATGGGTCGAAGCGTTGCCGGCTTCGGTGGCCGCAGCGTAAAGGTAACCGCTGACGAAACGGCTGGCCAGCCCAAGGTGCCTGCATGCTTCCATGAACAGGGCGGCAAAATCGCGGCAGGACCCGCTGTTGCGCGCCAGCGTCAACGCGGGCGGCTGCACTCCCTGCTCTTCACGCATCTGATAGAAAAACCGGCCGGCAATCTCGTGGTTCATCCGGTCCAGCAGCGCGAAGGTTTCCATGGGTTGTTGCAGGCCCAGCCCGTTCAGCCAGTTCTGGACCACCCCTTGGTCAGCCGGATACACGGCCTTCAGGAAGGGTGCGAGTTCGGCCCGCTCTTCCACGGAATAGTCGAAGGGATGGATGAATGCATAGTCATCCACCAGGAAGTCGAATGGGTTGTCCTCGTAGTGCTGTATGACCACCGTGCTGTGAATGCGCAGCCGATCGGAAGGCTCGGAAAAGCTCACCACCGCAACCGAGTTGTCCAGAATGTCCCGCTTCCATTGCACGGTATGCGCGGGAAGGATTTCCAGTATCGATGATTCGATCCTGACGTTGTGGCTCTCCCTGGGACGCAAGAGCAGCCGGTGCGGCAGCAGCGTGACCGTATCCTGGAACACATATTCGGTGACATGGCTGATGTCTAGACGTCGCATGCAAAATCGCCTTTCGGTTAAATCATTTTTATAACCTTATACCGCCGGCACACCGACTTCCACCGAATGGTGAATCTTCAAGCCATCGCAATCCGTGGGCAGGCACGCCGTGACGTGTGGTTGGTCCCGTCCCATTTCGCAGTTGCAGTGGCGATTCCGCGAGGAGTTGAACGGACTACAATCGCTTTGCAGACAAGCAAGTCAGCCAGCACAAGGGCAGGAGCATTCCGTTTTGCAGACCGAGGTGCGTATTGATGTGGACGAGTGAGGCATTCGACGCCGCCGTGCGCCGCCACGATGCCCAGATCGCGGCCTCGGGCCTGACCATCTGGGTCGGCTCCGAGCCCACCTATACCGACCGCACCGCCCAATCGGCAGAGTGGCTGAACCAGGCCCTCGGGGGCGACAAGGAACAACGCGCCAATGTGCTTCTCGACGGGCTCTGTCGGCATTTCCCCGGCGGCGTGGTGTTGCGCAGCGTAGGACGACAATACCCAGGTGAAGAACGGCCGCGCTGGAACCTGGGCCTGTGCCGCCGCCGGGATGGCGTGCCGATTTGGCATGGACCGCCCGACCCGGTTCAGGCAGCGCGCGAAGCCGAAGCCGTACCCGAACTGGATGCCCGGGCCGCCGCGCTGGCGGCAGAACTCCGGGCGCGGGGCTTTGCAGTCGCCCCGGTGAAGACGGAGGACGCGCTGGAGCGGCGCCTGCTGATGCGGGTCGATGTCGATGTCCCTGCCCCGGATACCAACGACCCGCGCCTGATTCGCCCTTCGGTGCACGCCTGCGCCACGCCTGCCAGTGGCCTGCGCGACGAGTTGGCCGAAGCCGGCGCGTATCTGTTTTTGCTAAGCACGCAGGAGTCGCACGGGCGGTTGATGCCGCGCATCGAGCTGCCCATGTTCGCCGCTGTGGACCTGTTCCTCGCCGTGTTGGACTGCGTAGCCCGGGCTTCCCTTGAATGTCACTTGCCTGCCCTGATTCTGGCCGGCTACCCGCCGCCGGTGGACGCCGCGATGGAGTGGACCACCGTGACGCCCGACCCGGCGGTGATCGAGATCAACACCGCTCCGAGCGTCGATGCCGAGAGCTTTTTGGAACGCAGCCGCGAGATCTATGCCGCTGCCGCGGATCAGGGTCTGGACGCTTACCGCCTCTATTTCAACGGGGCGGTGGCGGACTCAGGCGGCGGCGGCCAGATCACCCTGGGCGGACCATCGCCGGAGGCCAGCCCCTTCCTGCAAGAGCCTCTGCTCCTGCCTCGTCTGGTGCGCTTCTTCAACCGCCATCCTGCCCTGTCCTATCTACTCCCACGACTTCGTCGGCAGCAGCGGGCAATCGGTGCGGGCCCGACCCTAATCAGCCGCTCAGACTTCGCCATTGTGACGGTCGGCGGCTATCTGGGGTTGGCCCGCCATTTGCTAACTTACCCATTCTGCTGCCCGGTGCCGGAAGGAAGCGGTTCGGTCCAGGAGCTATAC
>JBAWGM010000114.1:0-2729 GCA_049592895.1 Thiobacillaceae bacterium
ATGCGAAAGCGGTTCTCGCCGCGCCAGTAGATGATAAGGTCGTCGATCACGCCGCCTGTCTCATTGAGCATGCACGAGTAGATCGCCTTGCCCGGCGTTTTGAGCTTGGCCACGTTGTTGGCGACCAGATGGCTCAAGAATTCCCGTGCCTTGTCGCCCTCCACATCGAGGGGCAGCATGTGCGACACATCGAACATGCCGGCGTCGCGCCGCACCGCGTGATGCTCCTCGATCTGGGAGCCGTAATTGACCGGCATGTCCCAGCCGCCGAAGTCCACCATCTTGGCGCCCAGTTGGCGGTGAGCTGCGTTCAGGGGAGTCTGCTTCAATCCGCTCATGGTCTCTTCACAAAAGAATAAGGGGCGAGGCGAAGCCCGGCTTTGCCTCACCCCTCTGTCCTTGGTACCTGAGAGATTGGAGGGTTGTCCCCCGTGCCCCTTCGGTGTCCGCTTAACCCCGATTCGGGGCGCGGCGCTCTCCAGAGATTTGTTCCTGTCGGTTCCTGTTGCCTGAGCGATTATGGGTGATTACGCCTTCGGCGGCACGCAGAGTGCTCTCTCCCGACCGGCGAATTATCCGTCAAGCGGGGAGGAGAGTCAAAAACAGCCCGGTGGGAACTTGCCTTCCCGAATGGCCCTTTCCTGCCACTTCTCGCCACGAGCGAATCGTCGAATTGGTGCGGAGTGGCAAGCTTCTCGGAGACGGGCGAACCCGTGGCGACCTGCCAGAGTTCAGATTCCCTGGCGTTCTCCATGCTTCTGGAGCAGAACCCAGAGAATGGCCACCCCGCTTGCCGCAAAAGCGGTCAGCGCCCATGCCGCGAGGGAGAAGCCCAAGATGACCAGTTCCTTGTCGCCGCATATTCCGGTGGCCAGGAACAGGCCGGGCAGCTTTTGACCCAGCCAGTCCACGAGGCGCTCGATGAGGTTGGGGTCGGCGCCACCGCAGGTGAACAGGGCTGCCGGCTGGGCTTGAAGCCAAAGCTGATACGCGGCTACCCCCGCGCCTGAAAAGGCTGTGAGCAGGGCGAGGGCCCCAGCCGCCCTTGCCGCACTACGCCTGGCACTGAGGAAGGCGGCAAGGGCCAGTACGCCCATGATCATGAACAGGAGGCGCTGGAAGATGCACAGCGGGCAGGGATGCAGCTTGAGCCAGACAGTGAGGATGAAGCTGGCCACCACCAGACCGGCGCTGGCCACTGCCACGGCAAGCCAGATATAGCGCGGTTTCAGCAAATCCATCGTAGTGTTCCTTGAAATGAACTCTGCCCGGCATGGCAATAGGCCGCAGAGAGACGATTACCGGAGGCATGCATGAGGACTTGTCCGAGGCATGAGGGGGACATTTGCACGCGTGAATTTATCGAGATCATGCCGGGTCCACGTCCGCTTCGATTGGCAGCCCAGGGGCAATCTACCCTACAATTGTACCGGCTGTTTACGCTGCTGTGGACCTGGCCGATATTCGTACCAACCCCTGCTGGTCTTGAACCGGCTCACCAGATCGTCAGTACTCAAATGGAGTTCACCATGAAATATCCCTTCGCGCTCACCGTTGTAATTGTTGCCGTCATAGTGGCTGCCTGCTCCACGGCGACCGGCGTCTCAACCGCAGTTGACGCCAAGACCCTCGACGAGACCCGGGCCGTGGCGGGCAAGCTGGTTACCCAACTGGGCGGCCGGCTGAAAGCAGAGATGATGGCAAACGGACCTGCGGCGGCAGTCTCGGTCTGCAAGATCGCGGCACCGGAAATTGCGGGCAAATTGTCGCAGGAAACGGGGTGGAAGGTGGGGCGCGTCGGCACCCGGGTGCGCAATCCCCTGAACAGCCCCAATGCCTGGCAACAGGCTGCACTGAATGAATTTTTCAAGCGCATGGCCGAAGGAGAGAAGCTTGACGGCATGGAATCCTGGAAAGTGGTGCGGGAGGGTGGCAAGCCGACCCTGCTCTACGCCAAGGCGATCGGCGTGCAACCGATCTGTCTGACCTGTCATGGCGGACCTGACGCTATCCCGGACGACGTGAAAGCTCGCCTCAAGGCGGACTATCCCGACGACCAGGCGGTGGGCTACCATGCGGGCGAATTGCGTGGCGCCATCGTTATAACCCGGCCCCTGTAAATTCGGCGAAACATATCCGCTGGCCGAGTCTTACGTTTCAAAGCTGCTCTCTGAAAGGGCGGTGTCCGGCCAGACTTGTCAGGCCGCATACCAGAGCACTGCAAAGTAATGGCATGCGGTGCCCGCCATGACAAATAAATGCCAGATGAAGTGGGCGTAGCGCAGGCGCGAATCGGCCGCGAAGAAGCCGACGCCTGCCGTATAGGCCACGCCTCCCGAAACCAGCCAGAGCAGGCCGGATGCGGGTACACGGGCAGTTAAGGGATGGACTGCAATCACGATCAGCCACCCCATCAGCAGATAAAGACCGGTGGAGACGATGGGGTGAGACATCCTTTCGAACGCCTTCAGCGCGACCCCGATTGCGGCAAGACCCCAGACGAGTCCCAGCAGCGTCGAACCGATCGCGCCGCGCAGCACGCCCAGCGTGAACGGCGTGTAGGTGCCGGCAATGAGAAGGAAGATTGCGGAATGTTCGATGACCCGAAACACGCGCTTGGCCTTGCCTGCCGGCAGCGCATGATAGAGGGTGGAGGCAAGGTAGAGCAGCATCATGGTCGTGGCGAATATGCTCACGCCGACCGTGAATCTCAAGTCTCCGTGCTGAAC
>JBAWGM010000115.1:0-4213 GCA_049592895.1 Thiobacillaceae bacterium
CAATACCCATGAACAGCAGCTTCTTGCCCGGATAAGTGAACTGGAACAGCAGCAGCAGGCGCAGGTTGGCAAACTGTTGCCACATGTCACCGGGCATGCGTGCCATCAGGGAACCCTTGCCATGCACCACTTCATCATGGGAAAACGGCAGCACGAAGTTTTCGGTAAAGGCGTAGAGCATTCCGAACGTGAGGTGGTCATGATGATAGGGGCGATGGATCGGATCCTTGCTGATGTACTCCAGGGTGTCGTGCATCCAGCCCATATTCCACTTCATCGAGAACCCCAGCCCGCCGACATAAGCCGGACGGGTCACCTGCGGCCAGGCGGTGGATTCTTCCGCGACCACCACCACCCCTGGATGCAGGCCGTGAACCAGGCTGTTGAGATCGCGCAGAAAATCGATCGCCTCCAGATTCTCGCGCCCGCCGAACTGGTTGGGCAGCCACTCGCCTTCCTTGCGCGAATAGTCCAGATACAGCATCGAGGCCACCGCATCGACCCGCAGGCCGTCGATGTGGAACTCTTCGAGCCAATACAGGGCCGAGGCCACGAGGAAATTGCGCACCTCGTTGCGACCGTAATTGAAAATCAGGGTGCCCCATTCCTTGTGCTCGCCGCGGCGCGGGTCCTCGTGCTCGTATAGCGGCGTACCGTCAAAGCGGGCCAGGGCAAACTCGTCGCGCGGGAAATGCCCCGGCACCCAGTCGAGCAGAACGCCGAGGCCGTTCTGGTGGCAGTGATCGACGAAGTAGCGGAAATCTTCCGGGCTTCCGAAGCGCGAGGTCGCGGCAAAAAATCCGGTGCATTGGTAGCCCCAGGAATCGTCCAACGGATGCTCGGTCACCGGCAGCAGCTCGATGTGGGTGAAGCCCAGCGGCTTCAGGTAGTCCACCAGTTGATGCGCCAGCTCGCGGTAGTTGAGGAAGCCCCCGTCGTCCGTTCTGCGCCAGGAGCCGAGATGGACTTCATACGCCGTCATCGGCCCGACCAGCCAGTCGCTGCGGCTGCGCTGCTCGATCCAGGCCGCATCCTGCCAGACATGCTGGTTGGGCTGGATTACGCGGGCAGCGGTGCTTGGCCGCAGTTCGAATTCCTGGGCATAGGGATCGGTCTTGACGTAGATGTAACCGGTGTCGCGCTGGCGAATTTCGTACTTGTACAGATCGCCCGCCTTCAGACCGGGAATGAACAGCTCCCACACCCCGGTCGAGCCGCGCGAACGCATGGGATGGCGGCGCCCGTCCCACGCATTGAAATCGCCCACCACGCTGACGCGCTCGGCGTTGGGCGCCCACACGGCAAAGCGCACTCCCTCGACCTCGTCGACCGTGGAGGCGACAGCGCCCAGCATGCGCCAGGCCTGATTGAGTTTGCCCTGGGAGAACAGGTAAAGGTCATGGTCGGAGAGCTGCGGCTCGAGACAGTAGGGATCCCACTGCACATAGCTGTCGCCCGTGACGGGATGGATGCGCAACTGGTAGGGCCGTGAAATTTCCGCGTCCGCCCATTCGAACAAACCCTCCCCCAGAGAGTGCATGGGTGTCCAGTTCTGGTGCAGTAAAATCTCCACCAGCCGGGCATGGGGCTGATAGGTACGCGCAATGAGCGAACCATTCTCGTCCTCGTGAAGGCCTAGCAGGCTGAACGGGTCGTGGTGTCGGGCGTCAGTCAGAGCCCGCAGGTTGGAGCGTGCGATCATAAGGTGGAATCAAATTTGCTGGTAATGGGGAGGAGTATTTACCAAGGTCTGCAAGGGTCGTACCCGTAAAATGAATAGAGGTATGATTATCCGATTGCACCGGATATAAGTCAGTAATTTTCTTCAATCGATCCTGGAAACGTGAAAAATGCGTCTAGAGCATCCGCAGCGACTTGTCAGCCGACTGACCCGGGACACGCTGGCCCTCATCCTTGCAGGCGGCCGCGGGTCGCGTTTAAAGCAGCTTACTGACTGGCGGGCCAAGCCGGCCATTCCGTTTGGCGGCAAATTTCGCATTGTCGATTTTCCGCTTTCCAACTGCCTCAACTCAGGCATTCGGCGCATGGGTGTACTCACCCAGTACAAGGCCCATTCCCTGATCCGCCACATACAGCTCGGCTGGGGCCACTCCCGGGTGGCGATGGGCGAATTCGTCGAACTGCTGCCCGCCCAGCAACGCATCGATGAACTGTCATGGTATGTGGGCACCGCGGACGCGGTGTTCCAGAACCTCGACATCATCCGCATGCACAACCCCACCCATGTGCTGATCCTTGCCGGCGACCACGTCTACAAGATGGACTACGGCCCGATGCTTGCCTATCACGTCGAGAAGGGCGCCGATCTGACGGTGGGCTGCATCCAGGTCTCCCTGGAGGATGCCAGAGGGTTCGGCGTCATGGGGGTCGATATCGATGCCCGCATCACGGAGTTTGTCGAGAAGGCCGACCATCCTCCTTCCATGCCCGGCAACACGAACGTGGCTCTGGCCTCGATGGGCATCTACGTGTTCAACCGGGATTTTCTCTTCGAACAACTGATCAAGGATGCGGACGATTCCAAATCAGAGCACGATTTCGGCCGCAACATCATCCCTTCGCTGATCAATCATTACCGGGTCTTTGCCTACCCCTTCATCGACCCGGAGAGCAATGCGCAGATGTACTGGCGCGACGTGGGTACCCTGGATTCGTACTGGGAGGCCAATATGGAGCTGATCGGTGTAACCCCCGAGCTCAACCTGTACGACATGGACTGGCCCATCTGGACTTATCAGGAACAACTGCCGCCGGCCAAGTTTGTGTTCGACCAGGATGGTATGCGCGGCATGGCCATCGATTCCATGGTGTCAGGCGGATGCATCATTTCGGGCTCCACCGTGCGTCATTCCCTGTTGTTCTCCAATGTCGTGGTGAAGGAGGGCGCGGAAGTCCAGGATTCGGTGGTGCTCCCCAACGTGAACATCGGCGCGGGCGCGCGCATCCGCCACGCGATCATCGACAAGAACTGCGATATCGCGCCGGGACTGGTGATCGGCGAGGACCCGAAAGAAGACCGCAAGCGATTTGAAGTCAGCCCGGGCGGGGTCATCCTGGTCACCCCGGAAATGCTGGGCGAGGCCTTCCACTATGTCCGCTAAGAAGTACGTTGCGCCACTCAACGTGGTGCTGTGCTGGCACATGCACCAGCCGGAATACCGCGACCCGCTGTCGGGGGAGTACATCCAGCCCTGGACCTACCTCCACGCCATCAAGGACTACACCGACATGGCCGCGCATCTGGAAGCCAACCCCAAAGCCCGCGCGGTGGTCAACTTCGTGCCCCTGCTGCTGGAGCAGATAGATGATTACGGGCAAAATCTGCGCGCGCACCTCGAGCACGGCACGCCGCTCAAAGACCCGCTGCTGGCGGCGCTGGTGGCTGTCCCGTCGGGCACCGGCGGGCGGGCCGATCTGATGCGCAAGTGCCTGCGAGCGAACGCCGCCCGGCTCATCATCCCCAACCCTCCTTACGCCCAGTTGGCGGAGCTGGCTCGTTGCGCCCTGGACAATCCCGGCGCCATCGCCTACCTGGGCGAGAATTATTATTTCGACCTTGCGGTCTGGTATCAGCTCGCCTGGATGGGGGAAACGGTTTGTCGCTCCGACCTCCGCCTGGCCGAATTGAAGGCCCATGGCCATGGTTACAGCGCCACCCAGCGTCGGCTCCTGCTCTCCATCATCGCCAGCCAGATCGAAGGCCTGATCCCCCGCTACCGCGCCTTGGCCGAATCCGGCCGGGTGGAACTGTCCATGACTCCCTATGCCCACCCCATACTGCCGCTGCTGCTGGATTTTGATGCCGCGCGCGAAGCCATGCCGGAGGCGCCTCTGCCGCAAGGCAGCTATCCCGGCGGCCAGGAGCGCGTACGCTGGCATCTGGAACATGGGCGTCGGGTGTTCGAACACTACTTCGGCCACGCGCCCAAGGGTTGCTGGCCATCCGAGGGCGGGGTCAGCAGCGCGGCCCTCAAGTGCATCGCGGACGACGGCTTCGGCTGGATCGCCACCGGCGGCAACGTGCTGAAAAACAGCCTGCGCTCGATGCAGACCGACCCGGCCTGCCTGCACAGCGCCTGGAAGTTGGGCGATCTGCCGCTGCATTGTTTTTTCCGCGACGACGGCCTGTCCGATCTGGTCGGCTTTCAATACAAAGACTGGCATGCAGACGACGCCGTCGCCAACCTGATCA
>JBAWGM010000116.1:0-1840 GCA_049592895.1 Thiobacillaceae bacterium
CATGGTGGCGGGCCTGAGGGAGAAGGAGCGGATCAAGGAGACTTTCGGCAGGTACGTGGATCCCCGGATCGTGCGCGTCCTGCTGGATAACCGCCTGCCGCGCGAGGGCGGCGAGCGCCGGATAATGACCGTGTTTTTTTCCGACTTGGCCGACTTTACCCAGATGTGCGAGGGACTTACGCCGGACATCGCAGTGCGATTCCTGAACCGCTATTTCTCAGTCATGTCGGAGGTGATCGGCGAGCGGCAGGGGATCATAGACAAGTACATCGGCGACTCGGTGATGGCATTCTGGGGGCCGCCCTTCACCAGCGAGGCCGAGCACGCCGAGCTATGCTGCCGCGCCGCCCTGGAGCAGATGGCCCACCTGGATGAATTCCGCGCCGGCCTGCCGCAGTTGCTTGGCATCCGCGATGGGCTGCCCGAAGTGAACGTCCGCATGGGTATCGCCACTGGCGAGGTGACGGTAGGCAATATCGGCTCAGAAACGTCTCGAGGCTACACGGTGATCGGTGACACGGTGAACCTCGCGTCTCGCCTGGAGCAGGCCAACAAGTTCTACGGCACCCGTATCCTGGTGGCCGAGGAGACCCGGCGGCAGGCAGCGGGCGGGCTGGTGTTCCGCGAGATCGACAGCCTGCAGGTCGCGGGCAAGAGCGAGCCGGTGCGGGTGTTCGAGTTGCTGGGCTACGAGCGGGACGTGTCCGACGCCCGGGGCAAACTGTTGGTGGAGTTCGCGCGCGGCCTGGCCGCCTATCGAAAGCGTGACTGGGACGCGGCGCAGGCGGCTTTTCGCGCCTGCCGAGAGACGACACCCGCAGATCGCCCAAGCCAGGTCTTCCTGGAAAGAGTAGAAGAATTCAGACGCGTGCCGCCGGCCGATGGCTGGGACGGCGTGTGGATTGCCGAGAGCAAGTAAGCCTAATCACCCACGCCTGACTCGGAATGGCAGGTGCAGCCAGGGCTGGTACTCGCGGTATTGTCACAGCAGATAATCTTGCCGGCCCGGCAGCCGCACAGCCCCTTGTGCATCTTGCAGCAATCCAACTGGCCTTGAGCCATGTCCAGGCGTTGCGCAGCCGTCACGCGACAGGCCTCGGGCGTAGGGGGTGTCAACTCGGCAGCGGGCGATGCGCTGTCGATTGTTACGGTTGGTCCCGTGTCCGCCAGGGCCGCTGTTGGCGAGCAGGGTTGGATGAAAGCCAGCAGGGCAATCAGGGCGATCGTTATGCGCATGTTCATGATTCCACTCTCCAAGTCGACAGGGACTGATACCACTATATACGATTGGTCGATATGACGATCGTTCAGGCCACGAGCGGTCAGATCATGGCGCCGTAACGACCCCTGGCAGATGTGCTCCGAGCGGCCAAAGGCGACAACGGCCTTTCGTTCGACCGCGTCCGTTGTACTCTCAAGACCGGTAGTCGGCTCGTCTCTCGCATGTCAACGACCACTTTCCTCAATTCAGACGGCTGGACCCGACCCGGAACGGTCAGTCCTGGTATGCAAGTCAAACGTCCCTTCACCATTCAAAAGCAGACAAGTGCTACGCGCGCCATGACCATGCGTAAGATCCGCTCCTGATAGTTGGAGGGCGGGTTCTGTGGTGCAACTGCGTTATAACGAGAGTGTGCGGTTTCATGAAGGCCTCAGCAGGGAGATTGCGGCATAGGAGACGGCCTGGGCGGTCTTGAACAGAACGTGGGCGATCAGGGAATTGTGGAATTTTGCGCTTGTTGAGCGTCACCAGCGCCTGTTGCTGGCCGGCGCCGATGACCAGATCACCTTCCCAGTCGCCGAGGCGTTTCTGGATATCGACGATGGCCGGGCGCTGCGT
>JBAWGM010000117.1:0-1890 GCA_049592895.1 Thiobacillaceae bacterium
GCATTACCATTTCCCGTGCGGCCCGGCAGGCGGATTCCCCGGCCCGTTTTCAGTTGGTGGGGGCCATGAATCCCTGCCCTTGCGGTTACCTGGGGCATCCCAATGGACGATGCCGTTGCACTCCTGACCAAGTGGCGCACTACCGCAGCAAGTTGTCGGGCCCCTTACTGGATCGCATCGACTTGCAGGTTGAAGTGCCCGCCTTGAGTGAAAAGGAATTGACCGGTCTGCCAGACGGGGAGTCCAGCCACGCCGTTCGACAGCGGGTTCAAGCAGCGCGGGGGCGGCAACTGGAGCGCCAGGGCAAGCGCAATGTCGATTTGGGGCCGTCTGAAATCGACCAGTATTGTTCGCCTGATCCCGCAGGCAGGCTCTTGTTGCAACAAGCCATTACCCGGCTTCACCTGTCAGCGCGAGCCTACCACCGAATCTTGAAGATCGCCCGCAGCATTGCCGATCTGGCAGGCGGCCTGGCAGTCAGCGCTCCCAACATTGCCGAGGCGATTCAATATCGGCGACTGGCCAAGGGATAAGGATGACGCAAAGCTCCAACCCACTTGAAGGCTGGCACGAAGAAAAGCAATCAGCCTGGTTATACCGAATAGTCTCCGAGGAGGAAAAGGATTCCGGCCGGGCCGCATTGTTCAAGGAACTGGGTAAAGCCGCCGAAGATCAGGCTGTCATCTGGGCTGATCTCGCCCGCCAACGCGGCATTTCCCTGCCTCCGGCGTTTCAGCCCGATTTGCGCGCCCGCCTGGTGGGTCAATTAATCCGCCTATTCAAGCCTTCGCGCCTGAGAGGCGTGCTGGCGGCAATGAAAGTTCGCGGCATGTCGATCTATGCCACGGGGCCTACCCCACACCGGATGCCGCTCAGCGTCGACGAAGTGGGTCGCCGGCACCAGACGTCGGGTACGGGCAACAACCTTAGGGCTGCCGTATTTGGCATCAATGACGGCTTGGTCTCCAATGCGTCGCTGATACTCGGCGTGGCGGGCGCCTCGGCACAAAACAGCATGGTCGTGCTATCCGGCATTGCCGGACTGCTGGCCGGCGCGTTCTCGATGGCGTCCGGCGAGTACGTCTCGGTCCGATCCCAGCGCGAAATGTTCGAATATCAGATTGGCCTCGAGCGAGAGGAACTGGAACAATATCCCCAGGAAGAGGCGGCCGAGTTGGCCCTGATCTATACAGCAAAGGGCATACCGGGGGACGAAGCCAAGAATCTAGCTGATCGATTGATTCAGGATCCGGGACGCGCTCTGGATACGCTGGCGCGGGAAGAACTGGGCCTCAACCCGGACGAGTTGGGCTCTCCGATGGGCGCTGCTTTTTCTTCCTTCGTGGCATTTTCCCTGGGCGCCCTCATTCCCCTCGCCCCTTACCTGTTTTGGTCAGGGGTGATTGCCCTTGACATCAGCATCGCCTCGACAGGTGTGGCGCTATTCTCGGTTGGCGCCACACTTAGCCTGTTCACCGGGCGCCGCGCCATACGGGGAGGCCTGCGCATGTTGGCTATTGGCGCTCTGGCGGGCGGCGCCACTTATCTCATCGGCCATTCACTCGGCGCTAAGCTGAGCTAAGCTGGCTGAATTCGCCCGCTCTGTTCGGACGCATTTCGCAGCATTCACGCGCTGGCTGGGCGAGACAATTTCGCTCGAGGCTTCAGGACTGCTCCCAGGGCAGCCCGTCTACCCGCCAGCCGTTGCGGGTGTTGCGATGCCGTGTATCGTCCAACTCGCCCTCAAATCCGTAGAGCACGTTGTAAACCTCGGGAAAGCCATGCTTTTCCAGATAGTGGCCAGCCACTTTGGAACGGTTGCCCGAGCGGCAGATAAGCACGACCGGGCGATTGAACGAGGCAGCCTTGCGCACATGGCCGAGAAAATCC
>JBAWGM010000118.1:0-5289 GCA_049592895.1 Thiobacillaceae bacterium
GGGCCGAATTATATCAGCCCGTTTCGGCGGTTTCTGCCTTTCGCCTACATCGGAGATGGCGTCATGGCTCCTCGTCCAGGCGCTTTCCGTGGCGGATATTGAGCTGCTTGAGTTTGCGATACAAATGGGTGCGCTCCAGCCCTGCCTTTTCCGCCACCCGGGTCATGCTACCGCCTTCTTTCTGGATCAAATGTTCAAAGTAGAGCCGCTCGAAGGCATCGCGGGCTTCGCGCAGCGGTGCATCCAGCGAAACTGAATTTCCCAGGGCAGGAGTGGCGGCCTGCTTGAGGGGTGACAGCACCCGGGACACTTCGTCGCCGTCGATTTCCTCCCCCAGTGAAGTGATCGCCAGGGTTCTGACGACACTGTTCAACTGGGGCAGATTGCCAGGCCAGTCGAAATTCCTTAGTGCGTTTAGTGCACCGATGGTGAACTTGCGATTAGCGGATTCGCCGATTTCCATCAACTGCGCCAGCATGAAGTTGGCGATGTCCGGGACGTCCTCCCTATGCTCGCGCAGTGGAGGCACCCGCAGACGCACGGAAGAGAGACGGTAATACAGCCGACTGTCCAGTTCGCCCTCGTTCACCAAACTATCCAGATTATGGTGACTGGCGGCCACGATGCGGGCAGACGATCCATCCATTCGATCCAGCAGCAGCGAAAGGCCTTTCTGTTCCAGTTTGGAGAGCTCGCTTAGTTCGGCCAAATACAGGGTGCCGTTTTGCAGTTTTTCCAGGTAGCTGAGCGGATTGGAAACCAGCACGGCCCGGTTGTCGATTTCCACCCAGGGGGCGCTGGGTTGATGCAGAAATCGGGCGCACTGGTCAAAGCCGCTTCCCGCTTCTCCCATCAGCATGACCGGGGTGGTGTAGCCAGCGATCTGGGTGAGGCGCTTCTTAAGTTCCTGGATAACCTGGCTCTTGCCCAGCGAGGACAGATCCATTGACGGCGCCCGTCGCGGGCCTTCCGATTTCTTGATCGCCTTGCTGACGGTGGCCAACAGCTTGGCCAAGGCAATAGGCTTCTCGAGAAAATCCACTGCGCCCATTTTGGTCGCTTCCACTGCCGTGTCGATGGTGGCATGGCCGGACATCATCACCACCGGCATGGTGAGCAAGCCGTTGGCGGCCCATTCCTTGAGCAAGGTGACGCCATCGGTATCCGGCATCCAGATATCCAGCAGCACCAGATCAGGACGCCGTTGCACCCGGAACGCTCGGGCCTCATTGGCATCTTCCGCCAGATGAACGTCATAACCCTCTTCGGTCAGAATCTCCGACAACAGTTCGCGAATGCCAACTTCGTCATCTACTACCAGCACGTGTCCGCTCACGAAGTTTCCCCTTGGTGAAAGATCGGCAGGTACACGCTGATGCGGGCTCCACCCGAGGCCTGGTTTTCCACTCGTATGCTTCCGTGGTGCTCTTCCACAATTTTCTTCACGATCGGCAGGCCCAGCCCCGTGCCCTTGGGCTTCGTGGTCGCGTAAGGCTCAAACAACCGCGTCACCAAGTGTTCCGGGAATCCGGGGCCATTGTCGCTGATGGTCAGCACTACCCGCTCCTGCAGCAACTGGGTATTGATGATGATGCGGGCATTGTCTGTTCCACCGAGGGCATCCTGTGCATTCTGCAACAAATTATGTATCACTTGGCGCAATAGTGTGGAGTCTCCCGCGACCGGCGGCAAGTCTTCAACCAGTCTCACCTCCATGTCCAAGCCATGCGCATCATAAAGCGTCAGCACCTCCCGGATCAGACCGTTCAGATCCAGCCTCGCGATGCGGGCTCGCGGCATGCGGGCGTAGCTGGCGAAGGCGTCAACCATAGACTTCATTGCTCCGACCTGATTGACGATGGTTTGAGTCGAGCGCAACAGAAACTCCTTTTCTGATCCCCCCAATCTGGTTCCCAACTTGTGGGCAATCCGCTCGGCCGAGAGTTGTATGGGGGTAAGGGGATTGCGGATTTCGTGCGCAAGCCGGCGCGCCACCTCGCCCCATGCCGCATCGCGTTCCGCACGTATGAGCTTGGTCACGTCGTCGAACACGAGGGTGTATCCGCGCGCCACGCCCTGGGGCAGCGGGGCGCCGCGCACCAGCAGAATCTGTGCGCCTTCCGGCCCGCTGAAATCGATTTGCTGCTGCCATAAACTTTCGCCCTGAGCCTCGAAGCGCGCTGCTATCTGCTGTCCAAAAGATTGCAGCGCGCCGTCCCCATTGGCCCACTCTGCCGGACTGTGTGCCTCCAGGCTCGCGGACACGGTTCCGAGTATGCGCAGCGCGGCCGGATTCAACGCCCTCACCCGATAATCCTGATCCAGCACCACGACGCCCGACGATAAATTGGCCAGCACGGTTTCCAGATAGGCCTTGGCCTGCTCGGTTTCCTGGTGGTTATGATCCACTTCCGCCCGAGCCTCGGACAACTGCTGGGTCATGCGATTGAATGAACGGATCAGGGCACCCAGTTCATCCCGGCTATGGACCGGCCGCATCTGCGAAAAATCACCCTGCCCTACCGCCCGGGTTCCGCGCGCCAAGGTCCGCAGGGGCGCGCCCAGCCGCTCCGACACCAGATACGCAAGCGAAATAGTCAGCAGCAGGGCAATCAAAAGGGTCAGGGTCAACGCAACGCCATACAGGCGTTTCAGCGCCATGCGCGAGACTGCAATCTGCTGATACGCCCGATAGGCATCCTGCACCACGCCTGCATCCTGGGCCAGGCTTTTGGGAACGTTCTGCAATACCTGGAGCACCCGCGTTCTTCCGGAAAAGGTGTTGGAATAAACCGGGACCAACACGCGCATGACCAGGGATCCGTCGCGCAAGGCCTCCACCCGGCTGTAGGTTTGCTGCTGACGCACCTGCCAGATCAAGTTCTTGTCCGGCATTTCCGGCAACAAGCTGGTCTTTTCTCCGCCGGCATAGGCCACCACACCGCCCCGGTCATCGAAGAGCGTCAGCTCCTGCACCGCCGACTGCTCGCGGATGGTCGAGAGCAGGCTAATCATGGAGCCGGAACCTTCATCCGACAACGACAGGGCCAGCCGTTCGGATTTCCTGCCGAGTTCCTTCAGCAGGTCATCCAGCGCCGCCTGTGCGAGATTCACGCCAGATGTCAGCGCAGTGTCGACCCGGACATCGAACCAGGTCTCGATACTGCGGTTGAGAAAGAATACCGATGCCGAAAACACGACGGCCGCGGGCAGGATGGCGACCAATCCAAACCAGAACAGGAGTTTGAGCGTGAGCTTGCTGCCGAAAACACCATTGCGGATGCGGCGGCGCAACACCACCAACTGCCAACCCACCAGACCAAATAACAGCGCAGCCGCGATCACTCCGGCAATGAGCAGGGCCGGGAGGCCTTCCGCAGGCAGTGGACTTTCCTGGCTGGAGGTAAACAACAGGTAGAGCAGCACCCCCACCAGGGCTGCGGCCGCCAGGACTACGAAGCGCATCTATTCAAGGTTCCAAGTCTGAGTCGGGACGAGTACGCGAACCGGTCTGAGAATGACGCAGATCGCACCAATCAGTATGGCAACAAGCGCGCAAGGAAGGACACAATACAAAAATGAGGAACGGGCCCGCCGTCAGGGTTCGAATTTCCATACATACCATTCCCCCTCCGCTTCCCACTTGGTGCCGGTCAAGGCGTTGATCTGCAGAGCCTTGGGCAGCTGGCTCAGGTCCAGCCGCAGGCGCAATTCACCCTTGTAAGTCTGATTTGGTTTGAGCAGATTCTTCTCTGCCACCTGCCAGCCTTCGATGTGACCCAGCGCCGCGAGCGCCTCATTCAAGGTGTCGTAGGTCTTGAGCTGGTAATTGGTTTCTAAATAGTAGCGCCGCAACAGCAAGTGGTAGGACAGGATCGAGTTTCGTGTCGCTTCCGCCACGCTCTCATCAAACCACCAGTTGCGCGTGCGGCTCAGTTCAAACTCCGTCTGAAAATGCAGGATCAGACCTTTCTTCAGGGCGTCTTCCAGATTCTTGTTCAGGCTTACTGCGATATCCGCATTCAGCTCGTACGCGTCGTTGTTGAGCTTAAGCTCCGCCGACCTGACCACGATGCCTTCTGCTGCGGCCATGCCGGAAGCAACCGCCATCCCCAGCATCGCCATCCAGATTCCAGCCAGGAAGACATCAAGCGCGTTTCTCCAGCAAGGCGTAGAAGAAGCCATCGTGTTGAACATTGGGCAGTAATTGACCTTTTTGTATGGCTGAGGGCAAGTCCAAACGCCTTGCATTCTCATGTTGGGAGAGAAAGACCCCGATCTGGTCTTCGTTCTCTTCACCAAAAATCGAACAGGTTGCGTAGAGCAATTTACCACCCGCCGCCAGGGTCTGCCATAGCGCCGCGAGGATTTCGCTCTGTTTGCGTGCAAATCCCGCAAGATCTTCAGGTCGGCGCAGCCATTTGATATCCGGGTTGCGGCGTACCACGCCGCTGGCCGAACATGGTACGTCCGCGAGGACACGGTTGAACGGGCGGCCATTCCACCAGATATCCGGTCGAGCCGCGTCCCCGGTCTTCAGCTCGGCCGACAACCGCAGTCGATCCAGATTTTGTTGAACCCGCTCCAGGCGTTTCTCATCCGCATCCAGCGCCAGCAAATCGACATCAGCCAGTTCGAGCAGGTGGCCGGTCTTTCCGCCCGGGGCGGCGCAGGCATCCAGCACCCGCATGCCGTCCTGGACATCGAGCAGTTGCGCCGCCCATTGGGCGCCCGCATCCTGCACCGATACCCGTCCCTCGGCAAAACCGGGAATCCTGGCGACCGGAACCGGACGATCCAGCGTGACGGCCCAGAGCCCGCTCTGGGTCGCGGGCAATTCCGCGGCGTGAAGGTCGGCCAAAACTTGCGCAGGCGTGGCATTCCTGCGGTTAATCCGCAGGGTAAGGGGGGGATGAAGCTGATCGGCGAAGAGAATCGCGTCCCACTGGTCCGGGTAGGCGCGCTTGAGTTTTTCCACCCACCAGGCGGGATGATTGTAGCGGCCTTCAAGCGTGTCTCTGGCCTCGCGCAGCAGGTGTTCCTGCTGACGCTGGAAACTGCGCAGCACCGCGTTCACCAGGGCCCGGTATTTGCGCGGCGCCGCTTCCACACCATTGTTTACGATGGCGTGCGGCGCACCGCGGGTGTACAGGAGTTGATAGAGGCAAACCAGCAGCACCGCCTGCGTGTAGCGATCGGCAAGCGGCCTGGTAACCAGCTGCGCCACCAGCGCAGTGAGCGTGCCCCGGAAGCGCGGCACGCCATATGCCGCATCCTGCACCGCGCCCC
>JBAWGM010000119.1:0-4325 GCA_049592895.1 Thiobacillaceae bacterium
GCGCGGGCCATGGGCGTAGCGGCGTTCTTGCCGATATTGATTCCGAGTATGCCGCGATATTTTGCCTGCTTGACGTTCTCCACCAGGACATGAACACCCTGGTTGTTGAATCCCATTCGATTGATGATGGCGTTGGCGTCCCGCAAGCGGAACAGACGGGGTTTTGGATTGCCTGCCTGGGGTCGGGGGGTGACGGTGCCGATTTCGATAAAGCCGAAGCCCAGCGCTGCAAGGGCGTCGATGTGCTCGCCGTTCTTGTCCATTCCAGCCGCCAGGCCCACCGGGTTGGGAAAGCTGAGCCCCATCACTTGTGTGGGACAACTGGGCAGATCGGCAGCCTGCTTCAGCAGCCTGAATTTATGCGCCCGGTCGAGCGCCGCGAGACTCAGGGTATGAGCGGCTTCCGGCTCAAGCGCGAACAGCAGCGGGCGAAAGAAGGAATAGAGCATGCGGCATTATAAGACGTGAGGCGTGAGGCGCTCCCCTTGCCCTCCGAAGGTCTACGGGGCCGGCGGATTCCGGTCGACACGGGCACTTGTGGCGGTGCCGACTTTCGGGTAATCGGCTGGTGTGTGGATAACGGGGCGGGAGTCGCACTACGACAATCTCGACTTTTTCCGTCGGGACGCAAACCTCAGGCCTGATGTGCCTCGCCGACGGGCAGCCCCTTTGCCTTGTACACGGTGACACGGTTCCTGCCATCGGTCTTGCTCATGTACATCGCTTCGTCGGCTATCTTCAGAACGTCGTCGAGATTGTCTCCGTGATCGGGGAAGGAGGCAATGCCGATGCTCACACTTGTTCTGACTTTTTTCCCCTTGGTCGCGAGCGGCGTCGATTCGACGCCATGGCGGATTCGATTTGCAACGTGGACCGCGCCGCCGCAGGGCGTCTCGGGCAACAGGACGACAAATTCGTCGCCCCCGTAGCGCACCACGAAGTCGGCGTCGCGCAGTTGGCTCTGGATGCACTGTACGGTCAGCTTGAGCAGGCGATTGCCGGCATCGTGACCGTAGGCGTCGTTCACCGTTTTAAGGCTGTCGGAGTCTATCATCAGCACGCTGAGCGGGCGCGCGTAGCGAAGGGCCTGCTTGAAAACCTGTTCGGAAATCGTGGTGAAGGCGCGCCGGTTGTATATGCCGGTCAGCTCGTCCGTCTCCGAGAGGGACCTGATCTGCGTCAAAGCGCGCCGGATGTCGGCCGAGAGCATGGTTGTGACATAGGCAACCAGAACCACGGGGGCGAGCTGCGCTGCGAATACGCTTGTGTACGATGAAAGCGTCAGCATCCGGTTGCGTTCGGGATAGCCCAACCACAGGTAGCACGCCGTGATCAAAAGTATCTCCAGAAATGTGGCCGATTTTCCGAGTGCCAAGGCGCTGGCGATGATGACGAGCAGGTAGAGATTGATCAGCGGACTCTCCAGCCGGCCCGTGTACGTGAGCACCCAGGTGATGAATACGATCATGAACCAGGTCTCAAGAGCGATCTTCCAGCGCGTTTCCTTGCGGTAGAAATTCAGATAATGGAATCCCAGCACGAAGGCCGCGAAGAAACACGTGGCCAATGACACCGCGGCGGACGACTCTTGATCCGTAACCAGCACGCGCTGGTATAGCAGAACCACGGCCAGCAGCAGCCACTCGATTTCGGCCAGGGTGCGTGAAAACCCCCGCAGTTCCTCCGGCGACATGTTGGGGTCAAATATCAGATCGTTTCGCATCTATGATGTCCTTTTCTAGGCATCGATCGGATGGGAACCTTCGCCTCGCGCACGGCGAAACGCCATAAGGGCTCCGAGAGGGTCCGCCGGCAACACATGACTTCTTTATTCTTATGCGGCTATTGCGCATTTGTGAAATCCACCGCGGACCTATGCTAAGCGAAAACCCTTGAGAACAGAAGATTCCCTCGAAGCAAGCGAATGTTTGTCGCCGATGACAATCCGATATATCGGTCCAGGAGCGGACGTGCGGGATCCCGTGCGATTTGCTTAACGCACGATGCAGGGAGCGAAGCAGTGATCATCACACAGCGAACGTCCCGGACTGAATAACGACGTGGCGTTCGCGGGCCATAATCGCTGAAGGCGATGATCCGCATCTCGCCGCCATACCAGGGGCAGAGGAGCGGGTGAGGGGAAAGCCCACCGGTGACTAAAACATCTCCTCTTCCAGCAGCCGATACACATAGTTTGCGTTGATCCGATGGTTAAGCTCGTACAGCGGCCAGTCCTTGAATTCCGGCAGGTCCGCATGGGCTACCGCGTCTTGCAGCGACTCGCCCTTTTTCAGCGAGGCGCGAATCTTTTCGGTGAGGCTGTCCACATAGCGGCGGGTCTTGGCAACCATGTCGAATGGGGCGGTCTGGGGCGCGCCGTGGCCGGGAATCATCAGAAGCACCGATGGAAAAGTCTTGGTCATCCAGTCCTGCATTGCGCCGATTTCCGCCAGGTTGCCGTCGCCGATATAGGTCACGCGGCCATTGAAGGCCAGGTCGGATATCCACAGGATGCGATCTTCCTTCTGCCACATCAGCAAGTCGCCGTGGGAGTGATGATGCCCGCCATCGTAAATCTCGAAGGTCTTGCCGCCGAACCTCAGGCTGATGTGGGCCGGATTGCCGCCGCCGATGAGAATGTCTGGCACGACGGCATGAAAGTTTTGCATCTCGCGCGGCAGAAAGACCTTGCGGTAGGCGACCGAGCGTTCGATCGTACTGGAGTAAACGTAGTCCTCCGTGCCGGCATGGCTGATGACCGTGAGACCGGGCAGGGCCGCAAAGGCCGAGGCGCCATAGAAGTGATCCGGGTGAGCGTGGGTGATGACCAGGTAACGAATCGGCTTGCGCGTGACCTGACGGATGCTGGCAATCATGCGCCGCGCCAGTGCCGGCGTGCCGAGCGCATCGACCACCAGCACGCCGTCGGGCGTGACGACGAAGCCTGCATTGGCGTTGAAGCCCCGGTTGAAGCCATCCACCTCGGCGATGTTGCCGAAGAAGAAGTAGGTATCTGGAGCGATCTTGAAATACGGCAGCGGTTTGCTGTCAGGATCCTCGGTGCGGACAACATAGACCGGCGGCCGCGGACTGTTGACCGCCTCTTTCGGCATGAAGGCTTTGGCCGGGTCGGTGCCGAACTGCTGGTTGATGTCGGCTCCCGCAAGCGGAGGAACGTCAATCGGCACCAGCGTCGCGGCCGGCAAGGGCAGGGATGCCGTGAGCAGGAGGGCAAGGACAAGGGCTCTGGTCATGTTTCGTCTCGGTGGCTCGGATTGATGCGCCTATCCTAAGCCTTGCCTGCGCAATTGTCCGTAGCACAAGCGAATCATTGGCAGTATCGCCGCGGCGTAATGATAGGCCCGGCCATCGAATTCCAGGCGCCCTGGCCTGCCCGGCTGGTGGAGTGGGTTGTCATCAAGACAAAGGCATGCAGCACAGCATACGGGAAGCAATGGAACGGTTGAATCCAGGCCACACCCCTTTCACATCGACTAAATGTCTATACAATAAATCATGCGGATCGAATTCGACCACGAAAAAGACACCGCCAACCTGGCCAAGCATGGCGTTTCGCTGGCCCTGGCGAGCGAGCTGGAATGGGAGAGCGCGCTGGTGTGGACGGATGCCCGCAAGCTTTACGGCGAAACCCGCCAATGCGCGCTCGCGTTGCGGGGTGACCGCATCTATTTTGCGGCCTTCGTGATCCGCGCGGGCGCGCGGCGAATGATCAGCCTGCGCAAGGCCAATGAGAGAGAGGTAAGACGCTATGCACAAGACGATTAAGACGCGCTCCGGGCGCACCGTGGTGCTGCCCACGCCAGCAGAGGACGCAGCCATCACGGAGGCTGCGGTGTCAGACCCGGACGCAGTGCCCTATACGGACGCAGAGTGGGAGAAGGTCAGGCCGCAGTTGCGGCGCGGACGCCCGCCCGTTGAGCAACGCAAGCCCACCCTGAACATGCGGGTCGATCCCGATGTGCTGGCCCACTTGCGCGGTCTGGGCAAGGGCTGGCAGACCAAGGTCAACAAGCTGCTGCGCGAATTGATGGAAGAAGGGCGGATATAGGGGCGTGAAATACGGACTGTCGCGGCGCATCGGTATGTCGGGACCGCCCGATCATTGTCAAGGTGCGAAGGCGGTGGGGCATATGATCAACAGCGTGAATCAGTTCAGTAGCGCGGTCACGTGAAAACTATTGCGTGCCTGGCCCCAATGGCACTACCTTAAGCGAATTGTCATACTGAACAAAGAGATAGAGCTGGGCTGACGAACTCGGTGCGTTACGATGCGGGTGTCGAATCCGTGTTGCATAACGCAGGAG
>JBAWGM010000120.1:0-6068 GCA_049592895.1 Thiobacillaceae bacterium
ACCCTTGCAGGACAAGGCCTTCAAGCTCCTCGGCGTGAACCCCGCGCGTACCCAGTAAACGATCGGCTCGCCACCACAAATCGCATAGCAAACAAGCCACTACTTGGCGCTAAGAGCCAAAGTTCGGCCTAGCCCGGATATTTCATAGGAGGTATCGGCGGAACCGCCGAAAGGCGCTCTAATACAGGTATCGAAGCCGTATGTAGAGGAGTTCCGCCGATGCCAAAGTGTACTGCTGATCAGCTGAGTTTTGGGCGCCTGGGTCGGCGCGTCATCGAAGCCAACTTTGAGGGCGGCGCGCTCAGCTCCGACGGCGGGTTGATGCTGCTCAAGGAAGTGGATCGGCGCATCGGATTGTCGGCCTCGGTGGCCGCTGCACTGCATGACCCGCGCCATCCCGATCTGATCACTCACGACTTGCGCGATCTGGTGGCGCAGCGGCTGTACGGGCTGTGCTGCGGCTACGAGGACCTGAATGACCACGCGGCCTTGCGCAGCGATCCGCTGATGCAAACGGCGGTCGGGACTGGCGAGGAGCTGGGCAGTAGCCCGACTCTGTGCCGCATGGAACAGCGGGCCAACCGGGCCGATGTCCTCGCCCTGAATCGGGTGCTCATCGAGCAGTTCATCGCCGCCCAGGCGGTGGCGCCCCAAGAACTCATCCTCGACATCGACGCCTCGGACATTCCGCTGCATGGCGATCAGGAGCAGGGCGAGTTCCACGCCTACTACGATCACTATTGCTATTTGCCGCTCTACGTCTTCGCAGGCAAGAGCATGCTCGCCTGCGTCCTGCGCCGCAGCCGCATCGACGGGGCCAAGCACGCGGCGGCGGTGATCAAGCTCCTGGTCACCCGTCTGCGGCAAGCCTGGCCTAAGGTGCGCCTGATCGTGCGCGGCGACTCGGGTTTCTGCCGGCAACGCCTGATCCGCTGGTGCGAGCGCCACTATGTGGGCTATGTGATCGGCGTGGCGCGCAATGCCCGCCTGCACCGCCGTGTCGAAGACTGGGAGCAGGCGATGGAACGGGCGTTCGAGCAAACCCGGACCAAGCAGCGCATGATCCGTGAGTTCCGTTACGCTGCCGAGAGTTGGAACCGGGAACGACGCATCATCACGCGGCTGGAATTTGGCAGCCAGGGCGCCAATCCGCGCTTCATCGTAACGAATCTGGACGGCTTGCCCGAGGCGCTGTACGACGATCTGTATTGCCTGCGTGGCGAGGCGGAGAATCGGATCAAAGAAAGCCAGCTTGACCTGTTCGGCACCCGCGCCAGCTGCCACAAATTCCTCGCCAACTGGCTGCGCATGCTGTTATCGGCACTCGCCTATACGCTGATGCAGCGCCTGCGCGAGATCGGCCTGGCTGGCACCGATCTGGCCACGGCGAGCTCGGCGACGATTCGCGTGAGGCTGCTCAAGATCGGCGCCGCCGTGATCCGCAATACGCGGCGCATCCGCATCCTGTTCGCCTCCCACCATCCGCTCCGCGACCTCTTCCTCGCAGCCGCCCGCGCCCTGGCTTCCCCGTAGCCAATCCCGAGTGCGTCCCCGACATGTTGACGCTTCGGGGGTAGGGGGAAGTCCGCCCGCAAATCCCTCAGTTGCTCAAATTCTATGCAACACCCCGCCCAAACCCAACCATCCATTCATTGCGCATGAGCCGCGACGTTCTCGATAGGGGCCGGTGAAATATCCGGGCTAGCGCAACCCTATCTCGCCCAGCAGCATCGTTGCCCCAGTTGCGAGCTGGAAATCCGGCGCCGCAGCGTCAACTTCAAGCGCAAAACCGACATTCAGAATCAGGCGTCTGGTTACGGAATATCTCGACGCACCAAGAAGCTGCGCATTGGGCGATGCCCGGTGCAGTGTATTTACGGACAGCTCCGGCGCACATCCCCACTTCTCGTTCAGCATGCCGGAAGTCCCCGTGGCCCGGGCTGCCTCTGTCCGTCGCGTTCCGGGATTCAGATCGCCGAGCACAGTCATGGCACGAATACACTACAGCGACGACTGGATAGCCCAGGCGCACCATGCCATCAGGGGCTGAGGAAGTATGCCAAGCAGCAGAACCGCCATCCCGTTGAGCGACAGGATGACGCCCATGTCGTTGCGGGCTGAGAGGGGCACTGGATCGGCCGGCTCATCAAAATACATCAGCTTGACGATGCGCAGATAGTAGAAGGCGCCAATCAGCGCGAACATCACCGCCGCCACGGCCAGCCACACAAATCCCGCCTGGACTACGGCCTGCAACACGGCGAATTTGGCGTAAAAGCCGACGGTGGGCGGAATTCCCGCCATGGAGAACATCAGCAGCAGCATGATGAAGGCAGTCCAGGGACTGCGCTGATTGAGCCCGCGGAAATCCTCCAACTGGTCTGCCTCGAAGCCTGCGCGCGACAGGTAGAGAATCATGCCGAAGCCGCCCAGACTCATCAGGGCGTAGACCACCACATAAAACATGCTGGCGCTGTAGCCGTTGTGCGAGCCGGCCAGCACGCCCAGCAACAGGAACCCCATATGCGAGATGGTGGAATAGGCGAGCATGCGCTTGAGGTTGGACTGCGCGATCGCGACGATGTTGCCCAGCGCCATGGACAGTACCGACAGCACAATGAGCATCGCCTGCCAGTCCGCGACCAGGTGTTCCAGACCCTGTACCAGAAGACGCATGATGAAGGCAAACGCCGCCAGCTTGGGCGCAGTGCCGAGGAACAGGGTCATGGCCGTAGGCGCGCCGTGATAGACGTCCGGGATCCACATGTGGAAAGGCACCACCCCGAGCTTGAACGATACTCCGGCGATAATGAACACCAGGCCGAACGCGAGTGGAACTTTCATGCCCTGGGTAGCGGCCAGCGCATGCGATACCGCGCCGAGCTGAAGCGAACCAGTCACGCCGTATATCATCGACATGCCGTAGAGCAGCATGCCGGAAGCCAGTGCGCCGAGCACAAAATATTTCATCGCCGCCTCAGTGGCCACGCTGGATTCGCGCTGCAAGGCCACCAGCGCATAGAGCGACAGGGACAGCAGTTCCAGGCCGAGATAGAGGGTGAGGAAATGGCTGGCGGAAATCATCACCATCATGCCCAGAGTGGCAAACAGGATCAGTACAAAGTATTCCCCCCTGTACAGTCCGCGCGCCTGAACATACGCGCGCGAGTACACCAGGACGACGGTCACAACGACATACAGCGCGAGTTTCAGCGCATCGCTCATTGGATCTGCCACGAACATGCCATGCAGCACCACGGCGGCGCCGGCCGAAATATTGCGCGACGTCAGCCAGGCGCAGCCAACCAGGGTGAGCAGGGTCAGCAGATAGGTGATCGACCGATGGCTGTCCTTGAGCATGGTATCCAGGATAAGGATCACGCACAGGGCCGAGAGCAGGAAGATTTCCGGCAGCAGGAAGTTGAGTTCAGACAGGTTCATTCAAATCCTTATTGCGGAAGCTTGCCTTGGGCAACATGGGCAATCAGTTGCGCCACCGTGGCATGCATGGGATCGGTGAAGGGCTTGGGATAAAGTCCCAACGCCAGTACACAGACCGCCAGCAGGGTCATGAACAGGAACTCGCGCTTGTTGAGATCGGCCATGGTCTTGACCGCTTCATTGACCACCGGGCCGAACACCACCCGTTTGTACATCCACAGGGTGTAGGCCGCGCCGAAAACCAGGGTGGTGGCGGCAATCGCCGCGTACCAGAAATTCACCTTGATCGCGCCGAGGATCACCATGAACTCGCCGACGAATCCGGAAGTGGCAGGCAGGCCGGAGTTGGCCATGGCAAACAGCATGAAGAAGGAAGCGAACACCGGCATGACATTGACTAGCCCGCCGTAATCCTTGATCTGGCGCGAATGCAGCCGGTCATACATGACCCCGATGCAGAGAAACAGGGCGGCGGAGACAAAGCCATGGGATATCATCTGCACCACCCCGCCCTCGACGGCCAGCTGACTGCCGCGCCCGCTCGCGTCAAACATGAAAAATGCCAGGGTGACAAACCCCATGTGCGAAATCGACGAATAGGCGATGAGTTTCTTCATGTCGGCCTGCACCAGCGCCACCAGGCCGATGTACACCACCGCGATCAGGGACAGGGTAATGACGAAGCCGGCCAGCTCGTGGCTCGCATCCGGCGCAATCGGCAGCGCAAAGCGCAGGAATCCGTAGGCGCCGATCTTGATAGTAATCGCGGCCAGCACCACTGAGCCGCCGGTGGGCGCTTCGACGTGCGCATCCGGCAGCCAGGTATGCACCGGCCACATTGGCACCTTGACCGCAAACGAGGAGAAGAATGCAATGAATACCAGCACCTGCGCGGTAAGCGCGAGCGGCTGCTTTTGGAAATCGAGAATCTCGAAACTGCCGGCGGACTGGAAGTGAAGGTAAATCAGCGCAACCAGCATCAACAGCGAACCCAGCAAAGTGTAGAGGAAGAACTTGAGCGCCGCATAGACCCGGTTTGGCCCGCCCCAGACGCCGATTATCAGGTACATCGGAATCAGCATGGCCTCGAAGAACAGGTAGAACAGTATCGCGTCCAGCGATGCAAACATGCCATTGATCAGGCCGGACATGATGAGAAAGGCGGCCATGTATTGGGCGACTTTCTTCTGGATTACTTCCCAACCGGCGATCACCACCAGCAGGGTAATGAAGCTGTTGAGCAGGATGAGCGGCATCGAAATACCATCCACCCCCAGGTGGTACTGGATATTGAACTGGGGAACCCAAGGCTTCAACTCCTGGAATTGCATGGCTGCCGTCGAGACATCAAACCCGGTATACAACGGCAAGGCCACCCAAAAGCCCAATGCGGCGCCAACCAGGGCAATCCAGCGGGCCAGGGAGGCCCGGCGATCCGAACCGGCGGCCAGCACCAACAGTCCGGCCACGATCGGAAGCCAAATCACCAGACTCAGGAAAGGCAAACCCAACATATCTTGTTCCTGTTATGGCTGAGTGGCTCGCACGAACCAGGTGATCAAGGCGAATACCCCGATCAGCATGGCGAAGGCGTAATGGTAGATAAAGCCGGACTGGAGCGGGCGAATCAGCCGGGAGAACCAGTTCACCAGCCGAGCCGCGCCGTTCACGATCCAGCCGTCGATGACCATCACATCTCCGCGCTTCCACAGGCCGTTGCCCAGCAGACGCGCACCGCCGGCGAAGAACCAGTCATTGAACTCATCGAAGCCGTATTTGCGCTCAAGTATCAGGTACAGCCAGCGGAATTTCTGCATCAGCATGGCGGGGATGTCCTGGCGTTTGAGATAGAAGAACGCCGCCAGGCCGACCCCGGCCGCCGCCAGCCAGAACGGCAGGCTCAGCAAAGACTGCAGTGCCATCGCGAATGCGCCATGGAAATGATGCGACAGTTCGTGGATGACCGGATGCCGATCGGAGACATAGATGGAATTGCCGAAATAATCGCCGAACAGCATGGGCTCGATGGTGATGTAGCCAATCACCAGAGAAGGCACGGCCAGGGCCAGCAGCGGCCCGGTCACCACCCAGGGTGTTTCATGTGGCATGCCGTGATTATCGTCGCCCGCGTGAGGCTCCTGGTCATGGGTATGATGCTGCTGGTACCTCTCCTTGCCATGAAACACGAGGAAATACATGCGGAAGGTATAGAAGGCGGTGACGAACACGCCCAGGGTCACGGCGAAGTAGGCGAAGCCGGCTCCCGGCAGATGGGAGAACTCCACCGCCTCGATAATTGAATCCTTGGAATAAAAGCCTGACAGAAAAGGCGTGCCGATCAGGGCGAGCGAACCGATGAGCGACGTGACCCAGGTAATCGGCATGTACTTGCGCAGTCCACCCATGTAGCGCATGTCCTGGTTGTGATGCAAGGCGATGATCACCGAGCCTGCGGCCAGGAACAGCAGCGCCTTGAAAAAGGCATGCGTCATCAGGTGAAAGATCGCCACGGAATAGGCCGACGCACCGAGCGCCACGGTCATGTAGCCCAGTTGCGAGAGCGTGGAATAGGCCACCACCCGCTTGATGTCATTCTGGATCATGCCGAGGAAACCCATGAACAGGGC
>JBAWGM010000121.1:0-3470 GCA_049592895.1 Thiobacillaceae bacterium
ATCGAGTGGGGTGACCCGAACTGCGATGTGGCAGTGGGCCGCCCCACCTGAACTGCGGCCAAAGAACGCTCGCTGTAATCCAATGCACCAGTTGCTGACAATTTGAAAATTCTGGCCATGCGGCGAAGTGCTGGCGACAGAGTCAATCATGGACAAGTCGATGTTAATCGGCGTCTTGGTCGGCGCAAGCGCAGTAACCTTCCTCTGCGCCGACCTTGCAATGACTCGACCCAAGGGACCTTTAGTGCGCTAAAGGAACGTTTATATTTAGTCGCATCGCTGGTGCTAGATTGAAAGAAAGCCTACGCGAACCTTTTTGGCTCGAAACCGGATCACGATACATCCTCCGGTCTGATTGCCTCGTGACCACCGTAACCCAAAGCGATCAGGAGGGTATTCACCTTGCATGGTGACGGAGGGCGATTCTGTAGAAGGGTGAAATGATGACGAATGGCAGGGAACCGAATCGTCGGGGAGGTCAGTTTTGCGCCAGCGGTCGAAATGGCACGTCAGGACTGGCCCATCAATTTGGCGTTCCTGGACTGCCGCGAGAAGTGTTGTTTGCGCTGGCAGTCTGCTTGGCGGCGCTTGCAGCCCAGGCGGCTGGGTCCGGGCTATCAGCAATAACGTGCCGCCCACTAATGCTGACCGGCGAATGCCGTGCCTACATTGTGGAGATGGCCCAAGCGGAAACGCCACATGCCCGGGATGCAATCCAGGCGCACTACGGGCGTTTGCTTCAGGAGCGCGAGGAAACCTGTCCTTGCAATGTGGGTTACGACTGGATCCGAATCAGCCCGGCCAATTCGGGGCCCTCGAGGCGGACCCCATCGAACAGGATCCGGATGTGAACATGAGCACGGTCACTAGGTGAAGGGTGTGGAATGAATAGATCACGATGGTTGTATTCCGGTCTTCTGGCAGTATCACTCGGTCTTGCGTCCCTGAGCGGATGTGTTGTAGCACCTTCCCCCTATTACGAAGGGGAGGGACCTTCATTTTCCCCGCCTCCACCGCGTGACGAAGTTATCGGTGCGTCCCCATACGTGGGTTCTATCTGGATCGGGGGCTACTGGGATTGGTCGGGGAATAACTATGGCTGGAGGCCTGGCCACTGGGAAGCCCCGCGCCCAGGTTATCGATGGACGCCGCATCGATGGGAACAACGCGGTCAACATTGGCAACATGAAGGTGGGCGCTGGGACAAGGAGCATTAGTTCCAGAGAAGCGGACGCGTATCGCAGGGCATGACCCAACCTGATTGGCCTGTGCTGTTTCGCCAGGCAAACAGGCATGCCTGAGTTGGATGCATCGGCGGCAATTACATACATGGAGCGCTTCATGACACGAGCAACCTATCAAGTCATTATCAGTTGTTTATTGAGCACCCTCCTCTACTCCGGGCAGACCTTGGCAGGAGTTGGAGAAACCGGGAAAGTCGAAACCGCCACCGAGGTGCTAAAGCAGATCACCGCCATCCCCGAGCAAGGTATTCCTCCCGCACTGCTGAAGAACGCTTATGGCCTGGCCGTGATCCCAGGGGTCCTCAAGGCAGGATACGTGGTGGGCGGAAGTTATGGCAAAGGCATCCTGACGGTGCGCGAGGACAAGGGTCGGTGGAGTCCGCCCTTGTTCGTGAAGCTGATTGCGGGCAGCATCGGCTGGCAGATCGGCGTGGATTCAACCGACTTGGTGCTGGTATTCAGGACCAAGAAGAGTGTCGACGGCATCGTCAAAGGTACCTTCACCCTCGGCGCAGATGCGGCAGTTGCCGCCGGTCCGGTCGGCCGCAGCGGCGCGGCTGCCACAGATGCAGAACTGAAAGCGGAGATCCTGTCATACTCGCGCAGCCGGGGCCTGTTCGCCGGGCTCTCGCTTGAAGGTTCCCAGATCAGCATCGACCACGATGCTGATGCCGCCTTCTACGGCAAAGCATTGCGGCCAACCCGGATCATGAATGGCGAGGGCAACAATCCCGAAGCCGGGCAGAAATTCCTGCAGGAGGTGAACCAGGCAACAGGCGATTGAAGGAAGATGGATGCGCCTGTATTCCATATCATCAACGCCACGGTGTTTGCGGAATGTCCCTTCATGCCCGTATTGATAATTCCACTCTTGGCGCAGCCTGATTTTGACTGCTCAACATTGTCATCGCCATTTGTACCGGTCCGGATGTCCAACACTGCAACGGCACTCGGACGAACTAGGAGGACAGAAAATGCGCCACCCTTTAATTGTGTTGTCGATGCTTCTTCTTCCATTGAACTCCGCCCACGGCGACGTCAGTTTCGGTATGGCAGTTCCCGGTCTCAGCATCGGGATCAACGTACCGGCGTATCCGGACCTAGTTCCGGTGCCGGGCTATCCCGTCTACTATGACCCTCAACTGGACGCAAACTATTTCTTTTATGACGGCCTCTACTGGGTGCTCGTGGGCGACAACTGGTATGAGAGCAGTTGGTACAACGGGCCGTGGCAGCTGGTGGAACCTGACGATGTGCCGCTGTTTCTGCTGCGCGTTCCGGTACGGTACTACCGCCGGCCTCCCGTGTATTTCCGCGGCTGGCGCGCCGATGCGCCGCCTCATTGGGGCCGGCATTGGGGTCGAGGCTGGCAGCAGCGTCACGGTGGATGGCAGCATTCCGAGCGCCGTCCTGCCCTGCCTCCCGCACCCTTACCGTCCTACCAGCGGCAGTATTCGGGCGAACGCTATCCAGGCGCGCCGCAACAGCAGCACTCGATTCAAGCCGAACATTACCGCTACCAGCCACGCGAGCCCATAACACGGCAGCGCTTCCGGCAGCAGGGCAACCCGGGCGGAACTCGCGTTGAGCAGCAAATGCGTCAGCAACAAAATGCACGGCAAGACAAGGGTCAAGGAAACAAGCACGAAGAGCGCGATCACGATCACCGATAGAACGGCTTCAACGCCTGGATTCTTCTGCCTACTGGGCTGGCCCAACGGATTCGCTGAGCCAAGTTTCCCGCGCTTCGTATTGCCTGTCAGCCATTTGTGAAGCTGGAGAGGGGAAGACCCTCTCTGGCAATCGATTGCGAACATTCTTCGGTCCCGCCGTGCCTCGGCAAATGTTGCGCACATCGGCCGGAAGAACTCTAGCGACAGACCACCAATGATCAAGCAGAATCGACTCACACTATTCACGTGGAGCGTCCCTTCAGCAGCCGATCCTGTTCGCTGCCCGATCGCCATCCGCGCAGACGGTTCTGTCCAATGTCCACTTCCAATATCAGTGCGCTTGGGTGCGCCTAAAGAATCCTTCAGTCATAAAAACATTAATCTGCTTCAAGTCTCTGCTATGTTTAACCATTAACATTAAGACTGGGTGCCAAATTCACCCACCGAATGACAAATTGGGGAACCACTGAAGGTATTCGCACTTCGCACTGAAAGCGTCAATCGAAGATTTGACGCGCCTTTGGAGACAAGATGGCGACAGTAGGCATAACCA
>JBAWGM010000122.1:0-6037 GCA_049592895.1 Thiobacillaceae bacterium
CAAGTCAAAGCGCCCGGCAAGCTGCAGGCCTGGGTGCAAACCCAATGGGCCGTGACCCTGGCGCTGGCCCCGGCGCTGATCCTGGTGTTTCACCAGGTTTCATTGATCTCGCCCGTGGCCAACGCCTTCGCCATCCCGGTGGTGAGTTGGGTCATGGTTCCTCTCGCACTGTTCGGCGTTGTGTTCGCTCCCGTCTGGCACGCGGCAGCATGGGTAGGCGATTGGGTACAGGCGATACTGGCCTGGCTGGCAGCCCAGCCTTGGGCCGTGTGGCATTTGGCAACGCCTCAGCCGGTAGCGATTGGCCTCGCCCTGGCTGGCATCGCCTGGCTGCTCCTGCCGCGCGGCGTTCCGGCCAGATACCTCGGCGCGATCCTGTGTCTGCCGCTGCTGTTTCCGCTGCTTGAGCATCCGGCAGCAGGAGAAGCACGCGTTGAGGTGCTGGACGATGGGCAGGGCACGGCGGTGTTGATCCGGACCGCCCGCCACGCCCTGCTATACGATACCGGCCCGGCCTTCGGCGACAGCGACGCGGGGGAACGCAGTGTGCTGCCCAGGCTGTTTGGGTTGGGCCTGGAGAAACTCGACGGCCTCATCCTCACCCATGACGATCTGGACCACACAGGCGGAGCGCCTTCTGTGCTCCGCGATATGAATGTGGACTGGATCGCCACATCGCTGCCGGCGGATCGGCCTCTGCTTGTGGGACAGCATGTCATGCGGTGTCAGCGCGGACAAGGCTGGCAATGGGACGGGGTGCGATTTGACATGCTCAACCCGCCTGCCGGCGCCTATAAGGAATCACGCAAGGACAACAATATGGGCTGCGTGCTCAAGGTGACGGCGTCCGGCAAGAGCCTGTTGATGACGGCGGATTCCGAAGCCCCCGCGGAGAAGGAAATGCTGGCAGAGGAGTCGGGCAGCCTTCCTGCCAATGTGCTGCTGGCCGGACACCACGGCAGCAAGACTTCATCGACCCAGGAATTCGTCCAGGCGGTACATGCCAGCAAGGTGATTTTTGCCATAGGCTACCGCAACCGCTATGGCCATCCCCACTGGTCAGTGGTGGACCGGTTCCGGGCGCTGGGGGCAGAGCTTTACCGCACTGACCGGGCGGGGGGGCTGAATTTCGAGCTGGCATCCCAAGACATCAAATTCCAGGGTTGGCGCCATGCTCACCATCGCTACTGGCAGGACCCGGTGCAGGAAGATGGGATAATCGATCGGGATGAATGAGAGCAAACCCACCTGCAACGAAATCGTTGACCTGAACGCGGCCCGCACCCGCCTGGCGCACGTGCTGGGCCTGGCGCTTTCCCCGGATATTGAGCGAGCCATGGACCTGGCCCATCGCATCCTGCATGATCAAGTCACCTCCACTGGAGGCAATCTGTTTGCCCAGGCGCTGGGCACGGCGCTGATCGTCGCGGAACTCCGGCTCGGTCCGGAGCCGGTGATCGCGGCGCTGCTGTATCCTCTGGCCGCAACCGCACCCGATGCCCTGCTTGAGTTCGGCCCTGCCGGGGAAGTGGCGCGCGCGGTTGCCGCCATGGCGCGCATTGAGGTACTGGCCCGTGGCAGTCAGGATCCGGATGTGGAGGCGGCGGCGCATGTTGAATCCCTGCGGCAGATGGTGCTGGCCATGGTGCAGGACGTGCGTGCCGTGCTGGTGAAACTTGCGGAACGCACGCACGCCTTGCGCTGTGTGGCCAGGGCCGACAGCGCCTTGCAATATCAGTTGGGCAGGCAAACCCGCGACCTGTTCTCGCCTCTGGCCAACCGACTCGGCGTGTGGCAGATCAAGTGGGAAATGGAAGACTGGGCCTGTCGCTACCTGGAGGGCGAAACCTACCGGCGCATTGCCGGCCTGCTGGATGAGAAGCGCGGCGACCGCGAACGCTACATCGCGAATGTGGTTGCCACGCTCAAGGCCGAACTGACGGAACACGGCGTCAAGGCCGAGGTGATGGGCCGGCCCAAGCACATCGCCAGCATCATCAACAAAATGCGGCGCAAGGACCTGGGCTTCGAGCAGCTCTATGACATCCGCGCGGTGCGCGTGCTGGTGGAGAAGGAAGCTGACTGCTATACCGTGCTGGGCGTCGTCCACAATCTTTGGCAGCCGATTCCGAGCGAGTTCGACGATTACATCTCCCATCCCAAGAGCAACGATTATCGCTCCCTGCATACCGCCGTGATCGGCCCGGAAGACCGCGCGCTGGAAGTGCAGATACGCACGGTAGAAATGCACAAGCACGCCGAGCTGGGGGTGGCTGCGCACTGGCGCTACAAGGAAGGCGGCCGGACTGATGCGCGCATGGAAGAAAGAATCGCCTGGCTGCGGCAATTGCTGGAATGGAAGGATGACGTGGCGGATGCCGGCGAGTTTGCCGAACAGTTTCGCACCGAGTTGTTTCAGGACCAGGTCTACGTGCTGACTCCACTCGGCCGCGTCATCAGCCTCGATCGCGGCGCGACGCCGATCGACTTTGCCTACGCCCTGCACACCGATCTGGGCCACCGCTGCCGCGGCGCCCGGGTGGATGGTGTCATGGTGCCCCTTAACACCCCGCTGGAAAACGGCCAGCGGGTGGAGGTGCTGGCGGTCAAACAGGGGGGCCCCAGCCGCGACTGGCTTAACCCCAATCTTGGCTACCTCAAGACCCACCGCGGCAAAACGAAGGTTCGCAGTTGGTTCAAGCAGCGCGACCAGGGCGAGTTGACGCAACTAGGCCGCGCCCAACTCGACAAGGAACTCAAGCGCATGGGCAGTTCCGCGGTGCCGCAGGACAGGCTTGCCCAGGCGCTCAAATTCAACAGCGTGGACGAATTTCTTGCCGCCTTGGGACGCGGCGACGTTGGCCCTCAAATCCTCGCCCAGGCGGTACGCGAACTGGGCATGCCCGCCGTCGCGCCGGCCATTGCGACCAAGGCACGGCCGCGCACCTCCAGTCCTACCGGCGTCATCGTAGAGGGCTTGGGGGCCGTGCCCCTTACCCTCGCGCGCTGCTGCAAACCCGAGCCGCCGGAGGCCATCGTCGCCTATACAACAGTGGGCCGGGGCGTCACCGTGCACCGCCACGCTTGTCCCAATCTGGTCAAGTACAACCCCGACCGCATCCTGCGTGCCGCCTGGGCCGAGTCCAGAACGGAAGGCGGCTTCACCGTCGATGTTCGCCTGCGCGCCTTTGACCGCCAGGGCCTTCTACGCGATGTGTCCGATGTCTTCACCAAGGAGCGGGTTGACGTGTTGCGCGTGAATACCGAGAGTGTCGGCGAATACGCCAACATGAGACTGACGGTGCGCGTTAAGGAAGCCGCGCAGGTCGGCCGGCTGATCAACAAACTGGGGCAGGTGCACAGCGTGATCGAGGTGGGGAGGGGGTAATGAACCGCCGTGCTTGCCCTTGGGGAAAGTATCGAAACTTTCCGGTCTGGAGGGCCCTTGACGTCATTAATCTATTTTGCAGTCGCGGGGTGCGCCAAGCCGCGGTCTAGCTTGTCTTCCACTTCGCCAATATACGCTGACAGGCTACGGCCGGATTCGTCAATGGCGTTCCGCAGCGCTTGCTCCATCGCTTCGATACGGGCACTCAGATCAGCGTGGGATTTCTCCGCCCTTTCTCGCAACTGCGAAAATTCACTGTCAAGTTGGCTTCGCAGCTCGTTAAGTCGCGAGGCCTCTGCCTTTTCTGCCAAGAGCCGCTGAGCCTGGAGTTCCCGCGCATGGCGGCGGGCGTCCATCAGCATGCCGGTGCGAAGGATGAGGACGTAAGCGGTAAAGAGCCCCACAAATAGCAAAGTCGTGCCCAATAAGATCAAGCCCAATGGCGCATTAAGGCTATATGCCACAAGGGACAAAGTGGTCGGCGTGGTCAGCAGGCTCCAGTTGGCCAGAACAAAGACACCCAACAAGACCAATCCTGCAACAATAAGCGGCCCCAGAATCTTCATTTCAATTTCTCATCAACTTACTCTTGAATGGTGCAGTTCAAATTTGCACGGTGAACGCCCGCATGGCAACAGCCCAATCAAGGAATGCTGTGGGCGGCGCCTGCAATCCGCCACAGTGATTGCGGTCGAATTTGTTCTCCCCGGGCGGGACAATCCTGTTCTTGACTGTGCGTGGTTTCCAGCCGGGAGTCGTCCGGACAATGCAGGCGCAGCGCATCATTTGAAGCGAGTGATGGCGTCCTTGATAGCCATGCTGATGGATTCCCAGGCCAAATCCACCCCTGTGCGCAAGTCCTTCCAGGCACTTTCGCTGGCCGCGCCGAGCTCGTCCAGCTTGCGCCGGGCTGCGTCGCTCTGTGCCTTGAGTCTGTCGACCTGTTCCTGGTATCTGAGTTTGGCGTCGGCCTTCGCCGCATTAGTCTTCTCCGACAGCCGGTCGATTTCTGAATTCCACTCGTCCAGCTTCGCCTTCATCTTCTGCACATAAGCGTCTCTTTCACCCATTTCACTCTCCATTGAAAAAATTGACCGCCTTCACAGAGTTTAGACCTGTCGCGCCAAAATGCATCCTGGCAGCGTGGCATGGCACTGAGAAATCAAGCAGAAACAAGCTTCTCGCAACCAGGAAACTGACCCTCGGTATGGCAATAGGAACGATAGGCAATCGATGTTTCAATTGCATCTGAACCACCCTTGGATAGCGGCTAAAGTGCCGGGGTAACCCCATAAGCGGGCGAGTGGTCTCGGCAATGATGACCATCAAGCGTCTTGTCAGGCGATTCATGCCAAGTATGGCCTTATTGCAGCGAATAGCCGGGAGGCGCATATTCCAGCACCAGCGTACCCAAGCGCTGATTCAGTCCAAAGATGGGAATGATGGCGCGCAAGGTGTCCTTGTTGACACGTTCAACCTGAATCTCCTTGGCTTGCAAGTACTGGCTGGGATAGAGGTTGGCAAAGGACATGGCAAGCTTGTTGCGGTCGCTGGCGACAATGACTTTGCCATCGGGATTGGCCAGCACGGCAGATTCAAAACCTTTAAGTTGAACGAGATCGCTCAAGTACTGGTCCACCTGATCCAGATTGGAAGCCATGAGCTCCCGGCGAATCGCCCATGCCAAGGGAGTGCTGAATAGCCGCAGATCTTCCTCCGAATGGCGCGCATCAATTTGACGTGCCTGTTCGGTCAACGCCGTCCGGCTCTGCGCCAGTTTGGCCTCCACCGCGCCCACGGCGGCGGACTTCCATGCATACATACCAAGCGCGACCACCACCAGGGCCGCAACCAGAATCAGCATGAGCTTCCGATTGGTGTCCATGCCGGAGGCCTTGACCGGTGCGGGATCTTCCGTCGTGTTCATAGCTTGGTCCTTTCAAGAAATTGTGTTCCCTAAAAGCCCGCCAGAGTGAGAAGAGGCTTACTGGCGGTTCCCGGGTAGACATTGTTTGCCTGCTGGACGAACAGGGCAAGTTCTTCTTGCAGCCGAGTCAACGCATCCTTCGGCAACTTGTTCAAAACACAAGACAAGAAGCCGGTGAGACCTTCTGGGACACGGCAGGGAATGACTTGGCCTTTTCCCATGACGTGCAGGATCAACTTGCGCTGGTTATCGTGACCAAGGGCGGCCACTCACATCCACTCCCACCGGGGGCATAGTCGAGGGGCCGGGTTTCGACCGCTTGAAGCGGGCGTTACTGCAAGCCCGATCTATTCGAGGTCATTCCTGGGCCAAGGCCGGAGCGAAAACCTGCTTCACCGTCGATGTTCGCCTGCGCGTCGCCGACCACCGGGGCCCCCAGCGCGATGTGCCCGACACGTTTACCAAGGATCGCGTTGGCGAATACGCCAATATGAAACTGACCATGTGGGTCAAGGAAGCTGCCGAAGTGGGGCGCCTCGTCAACAAGCTGGGTCAGGTGCACAGCGTGATCGAGGTGGGGAGGGGGTAGCGTGGCAGCGCGTTGGCACGCGATCCGGCCTAGCCCGAAGTTTGAACCGCCAACGCGGCGGTAAGCGAATGTTTATGCCAGTTTCGGCGTTTTTTTCGCCCCGATATGTTCCCATGTAATATGCGATAGTGTC
>JBAWGM010000123.1:0-9567 GCA_049592895.1 Thiobacillaceae bacterium
ACATCGCTCACCACAACACCAACCCCAAGCCGTTCATCTGGACCAAGAGTGCTCGTGACATCCTGCAGAAAGTCATCCGCGCCAACAGCCGCTTAAGTTCCAAACAGAATGCAACACTACACTAGCAGCAATGAGCGTGCCCGTTGCCGCCTGTGCAGCGCAGGCTGCTTGCATCTGTTTGCAGGTCGCGCCTGCCGGGCCATTTGCGTACTCGCGATGGCGCCTTGCTGCGCGGGAGGCCGTTTTTCCGAGCGATCCCTGTCGTCGGCCTGCGACAGTCGACCGCAAGCGCCCGCGCCTCGCCGAAGGGGCGGCGCCAGGTCGGTCGGGCAGGGAAGGAGGGCCATGGATGGTCGGAAGCGACGAAAGCATGGGCTGCTTGGGGTCAACGCCGGTGTTGGCGGGCGGGAAATAATGCCTTTTGAATTTTCTATCCTTTGAATCGTCATAATGTGAAACATGAGTATTTTCGAAAGCAAGCCATGATGCAGTTCCTGTCGGCCCTTTTTTTCCTGTCGGCCCTGCTGCTGCCGGCAGGCGGCTGGGCGATTGTTCAGGTGAACAGCCTGGCCGAACCCAGCGTGGAGGTACGCAGCAACGACGCGGGGCTGGTCCTGGACATCAGCTATCAGGTCTCGGTGCCGCCTTCGGAGGCGTGGACGACGATCACCGACTTCGAGCACCAGCCGTCGTTCATGCCCAATCTCGAAGTCAGCCGCGTGTTGCTGCGCAGCGGCAACCGCCTGTGGCTCGAGCAGAAAGGCGCTGCCAAGTTCGGCATTTTCAAGTTCCACTATGAATCGCAGCGCGAGCTGGCACTGACCCCCTGCCAACTCATCCGCTCGCATTCATTGTCCGGCGACATCCAGATGGACAGCACCATGGTCTTGTATCCGTCCGGCGCAGGCACCCGTATTGCCTACCACGTCAACGCGGTGTCTCACCTGCCGATACCCGACAGTATCGTTGCCCCTTACCTCAAGGGGGCCTTGCGCGACCAGTTCGATGCCATGGGCAAGGAAATACTCAGGCGGGAAAGGACACAGACTGCCACCGTCGAGGCGCAGTGCGAAGTGTCCTGAGCGGAACATAAGGAACACCGCCTATGCGGCAATGTTGGACAAATTGACAAGATTGCCGCCTCAAGTGGTGCGAGTATTTGATCGGCAAGTGGGCCCATGCAACGGCATATTGCTTGCCTGATTCCTTCCATTACACGTTGTATGGGCCGGACCCCGTCGCCGAATCTGGAGGTCAAAGTCTCGCTCAAACATCACATTGCAGTAACGGGTGCCTTATTCCAACTCGCAATTGCCATGAATAGTGGAAAGGTGGCTGAGCACGGTTCGAGCGTGCATCCGGAATCGGGAATAGGAGAAAGAGCGGTACGATCAGATGAAGCTCGCAATGGGGTAAGCCGCCATGGGCGGCTCACGGTTTCATCGGCGCCTATGAGGCGCTCACAATCTCAAGCCATCGGCCGGTGCTAGCGCAATTGCGGGCATCGCCTTGTCAGGGAAGACGTACCGCGCTACTCTCCGCGTGTCAGCTTATATTTGACTCCCATAACAGATTCGGAGGACTCCTTGCTCGGCAGCCACGCGAACGATCCCAACCGCGTGGCCGCTGAATGTCATCAGCGAACATCGCAACTCCGGGAGCAGGGCGACATACCCATTGCCAGAAGAAGTGCCCGGATGCCCCGCACAGCGCTCCTTGGCTGCGCCTTCATTGCGCTGGCAGCGTGTGATTCCGAAGCGCTTGCATTCGATCTGGCTGCCCAGACCGCTGCGGCGAGGGCATCGGAGCCCGTCGAGCCCGCGGAGTTACGTGCTCCCCGCTGCGGAGATCGTCGGCTTCGATTTCCTGCTTAATCGCTTGGACCGCCATTTCAGCAGTGATCGCGATGACTTCAAGGTTACAACGGACAGCATCCGCCGCAACCTGCACAGCGGCTGGGGCACGGACAAGGATCCCTTCCAGATCAACCAGCTCGGCCATCCGTACCAGGGTGCGATGTACCATGGCTTCGCGCGGTCGGCGGGTTTCGACTACTGGCAATCGTTCGGCTATACCTTTGCCGGCAGCGCGCTGTGGGAGATCGTGGGCGAGACCACGCGCCCGTCGCGCAATGACCAGGTCGCCAGCGGCATCGGTGGCACGTTTCTCGGCGAGGCGCTGTTCCGCATGTCGAATCTGGTTCTGGAACAAGGCGGCGGCCTGCCGCGCTTCTGGCGCGAAGCGGCGGCGACGGCGATCGATCCATCGGCAGGTTTCAACAGGCTGGCGTTCGGCGACCGGTTTAGCGGAATTTTCTCTAGCCGCAATGCCGCTTATTACAGCCGCCTGCAGTTTGGCTACAGCGGAAGCGTCAAGCAGCAGGTCGGCACTTCGACGACGGAGTTCAGGCGCAACGAAGCCCAGGTCGATTTCTCGCTCGATTACGGGCTGCCGGGCAGCCCGAACTATGAATACGCGCGACCGTTCGATTATTACAACTTCCAGGCGACGGCGTCCAGCGCCAACGCGGTCGAAAATGTCATGACCAGGGGCTTGCTTGTGGGCCGAAGCTACGCGGCGGGCGACGACTATCGCGGCATATGGGGCCTGTACGGCAGCTACGACTACATCGCGCCGCAGACCTATCGCGTTTCGACCACGGCGCTTTCCGTTGGATCGACGGCGCAGTGGTGGCTTGGCAACACATGGTCGCTGCAGGGCCCGGCGATGACGGGCCTTGGCTATGCAGCCGTGGGGACGACGCACGGCGCGGTGGGCGAGCGCGACTACAACTACGGCATCGCGCCGCAGGCGTTGCTCGCCCTGCGGCTGACCGACGACGACAAGGCTTCGCTTGACTTCACGGCGCGTGAGTATTTCGTCAGCAATGTAGGGTCCGGCACCAACGGCGGCCACGACAATATAATCCGCGGCGATGCCTCATTCACATGGCGCATCGCCAAGCAGCGGGCCATCACGTTCAAGGTCCTCGGCAACCGCCGCGACGCCAGGTTCACGACCCTGGGTTCGAGCCGCCAGACTCAGGTGACGGCGGGCATCTTCTACACCTTCCTCGGCCAAGACCATTTCGGCACGATCGACTGGCGGTAAGGATTGTTATGCGCAAGCGCCGGTATCCTTTGGCTGGTCGATTTGAGCCAGAGCGTCACGGGAGCAGATGATGGGCACTTCTCAAGACGAGCAACGCGTATTAATTAAACTCTTGCGGAAATTGAAACCTTCGGACATGTCGGTTTTAGAGGCCAACCTGCTCACGCCGGATAGTCAGATTGCAACCGTAAGGAACAGCGCCAATGACATACTCTGGTCGAAGATGGTGGAGCTTGGATTGGCGAGAGAGGTCGCGCTTGAGGTGGAGTTCCCGCCGGAGCTAGCGACTTTTCAGCCGAAATCGTTTGCGCTGACTGAGCAGGGAAGATCGGCCATTCCGAAATTGCTGGAACTCATATCGCGAGCATCGTAGAGAAACGAAAGTCCGAATCAGCGGTCAGGCCAAGTGGCTGGTCAGCCCTCTACAAGTACCCTAGACCATGTCTTCCAGCCTAGTTCAAACCTGTTACATTCCTTTACAGCCCGAAAGGTGCGGCTTCACTTTGTCCCCCAAAGCCAGGGCGATTTCATTGACAGTGGCTCGTTGTGGGCCTATCAAGAAGGATGGGTTTGCGTTCCGTGGCGTGGCCTGCCTTTGTCGCCCATGGCCGGCAGTTGCGCTATCCCATACCACTTTGGCTTCCAGGGCACAAGAACTGGCGAAGAGTTGAAGGTATTCCAGTATGTTCAGCAGCAACCCTTTCGCGCTTCTGACGGAATTTCTGTCCCCTGGTGTCATGCAGGTCTACGTTGTCCTGATGATTTTGGCGGTCGCCTTTGGAACGGTATTGGATCTTTATCACAAGCGCAGCGCAAAATTCTTTGCCTTGCGCAGGAAGCAATCAAACGTCGCGGCGCAGAGGCGGCTTGGTGCCCGGGAGATTGCGTCTCTGGCGATGAGAACCGTCGCTGCTGAGGTTGCAACTTCCGGTGAGTTCTGCAAGTGGAAGCGACGGGTTTCTCATCTTCTGATGTCGTACGGCTTCGTCATCTACCTGATCACCACCATCGCGATGGTGTTTGCATATCCGACAGCCACGCATACCCCGCTCATCCTAACGGCGTTGTGGAACATAGGCGCGCTGATGATTCTCATCGGTGGCTGCTGGTTCTTCTTCATCCTCAAGGTGAACGTCGCCTATGAAGGTCACTCGCCATTTCATCTGATGCGTGCCGACCTGTTCATCGGCAGCCTGCTGGCAAGCGCCGCATTCGGACTGATGTGGCATTTTGCCCAGACAGTGGACAACGGCGCTGCTGCCACCTGGGTGCTGTTCGGCCTCTATATCTTCTTCGCCACCCTGCTGTTCGTTTCCGTGCCCTGGTCCAAGTTCGCCCATATGTTCTACAAGCCCATGGCAGCCTTCCAGAAAAGGCTGGAGCAGGCAAACGGCTCATCCGACCTCCCCAGGCCGGCTGACAGTTCCAACATAGGGGGGGACCCGTATGCCAACCTACACTGACATGACGAAATGCGACGGCTGCGGAGAGTGCGTGGAGATCTGTCCTTCTGACATCATGCATATCGACCCGATCTACCGGCGGTCTTACAACATCGAGCCCAATTTCTGCTGGGAGTGCTACTCGTGCGTGAAGGCTTGCCCGCAGCATGCGATAGACGTCCGGGGATATTCGGACTTCGCGCCGCTGGGCCACAAGGTCAGGGTTCTGAGGGAAAAGGAGAAGGGGTCCATCTCCTGGAAGATCAGGTACCGGGACGGGCGGGTCAAGGAGTTCACATTCCCCATCAGGACCACACCCTGGGGTTCGATCAAGGCGCCATCCGATTATGAGCTGCCCGACACAACGGGGCTGCTCTCGCCGCTCCTCGCGCACGAGCCTGCGGCACTCAAGGTGGAGGCGCTTCCTATGCTGCCCCCAATGGGGACGTGACAGCATGGCACTCTTTTCATCCAGGAAAACCATCTTCGTGGATTCCGACATTCTCGTCATAGGAGGCGGCTTCGGCGGATGCGGGGCCACTTACGAATCGAGATACTGGGGACGGGACCTGAAGATCGTCCTGGTCGAAAAGGCCCACATCGAGCGGAGCGGCGCTGTGGCGCACGGCCTGTCCGCAATCAATTGTTACATGGGCATGCAGTGGAACGAGAACCGGCCCGAGGACCACGTGCGCTACGCGCGAGGCGACCTGATGGGACTGGTGAGAGAAGACTTGGTCTTCGACATCGCCCGGCATGTCGACTCGACTGTCCACAAATTCGAAGAATGGGGCCTGCCGATTATGAAGGATCCGAAGACCGGCCATTACCTCAGAGAAGGAAGATGGCAGATCATGATTCACGGCGAGAGCTACAAGCCGATCATTGCCGAGGCTGCCGCGAAGTCTGCCACCAAGGTTTACAACAGGATCATGGTGACCCATCTGCTGATGGACAAGGCGCATCCCAACCGGGTCGCCGGCGCGGTCGGATTCAGCGTCCGGGACGGCAGTTTTTACGTCTTCAGGGCGAAAGCGGTCATCGTGGCCGCCGGCGGTGCCTCCCACATCTATAGGCCCCGCGCGATCGGCGAGGGTACGGGCCGGACCTGGTATGCGCCCTGGAGCAGTGCATCGGCTTACGGTCTGCTGATCGAGGCCGGCGCCAAGATGATCCAAATGGAGAACAAGATCGTGCTCGCCCGCTTCAAGGATGGTTACGGTCCGGTCGGCGCGTGGTTCCTGCTGCTCAAGTCCTACGCGACCAACGCCTATGGCGAGAGATATGAGAAATCCCGCTTCGACGAGATCAAGGCTTTGGTAGGGAAGTACGCGGACATCAAGCCGATGCCGACCTGCCTGCGCAACCACGCCATGATCGAGGAGATGAAGGCCGGCCGTGGGCCGATCTACATGCACACCCAGGAATGTCTCGATACCTCGGAGAAGGAAGAGATCGGCTGGGAAGATTTCCTCGATATGACGGTCGGTCAGGCAGTTGTATGGGCGTCACAGAATATCGACCCCAAAGAGAGAGCGTCCGAATTGATCACCTCGGAGCCCTACGTCATGGGTTCTCACGCCACCTGTTCCGGTGCATGGGCAAGCGGGCCCGAGGACTATGCGCCAGCAGACTACCAGTGGGGATACAACCGGATGACGACCCTTGAAGGACTGTTCGGAGCCGGGGACACAATAGGCGGTTCTGCGCACAAATTCTCTTCCGGCTCCTTTACCGAAGGAAGACTCGCCGGAAAGTCAGCGGTCCGGTATGTCATGGATCTGAAAGGCGCCGTGCCTGAGGTGGATGACGTGCAGATCACCAAGCTGGCAGGAACGGTATTCAGGCCGTTGGACAACTACAAGGTCGGGAGAAACGAAATCGTCGCGGGGACTGTGTCCCCGAACTACCTGCTGCCCCTTCACGGCCTTCAGAGGCTGGAGAAGCTCATGGACGAGTACGTCGGTGGCTACAGCACGTTCTATGTGACCAACGAGCCGCTTCTTGACCGAGGCTTGGAGCTTTTGGCCATGCTTAAAGAGGATCTCGATCACATCGGTGCCGAGGACCTCCACCAGCTCCAGCGAGCCTGGGAACTCCATCATCGGGTCCTGACCGCGGAAGCGGTGGCTAGGCACACCCGATTCAGGCAGGAAACCAGGTGGCCCGGCTATTACTATCGTGCCGATCATCCCAGGCTGGACGACACCGAGTGGCATGTTTTTACCGCATCGGAGTATGACGCAAGGACGGGCGAATGGCGCCTGACCAAACTTCCGGTGCATCACATCATTTCGTGAGCGCCGTAATTTGATATCAGAGCGCTTGGATGACGCTGCTAAACGATGTAGATGGATCTATTGGAAGGAGATAACAATGCCGCTTAGGACACGCCCCGGGTGGAGCCCTGGTATTCCATCTCATTTAAGGAAATGCCCTTGAAGTTAATGCGGCAGCGAACGCGTTCCGACACGGTGGGGCGCGGCTGAAGCTATTCGCGTCCATGGCGAGACAGCAAGATTTGAATGCTAATCGGCTGCTCTTCGCCGCGTTGAGACATTGCCGAAGATTCGCACGGGCGATGCGCTTCAGTCTTCTTGAACTCTCACATCCGCGGCCGGGTTGCCGCCCGAAATCTTCGCGTTACCCAGAGTCCCAATAGTCCGATGCCGAGCAAGCCCGTGCTCGATGGTTCCGGGATGCTCACCAGCGCAGACGCGCCGAAGACAGCGGGACCGGCCACCGGTTCGAACGGCAGGCCGGATGCAAGAATGAGCGGAGGCGAAACAGTCTCGGGCAGCGGCACCAAGGTGGATGGGCCGCTGCCGGGGTTGAGGTCGCCAGGAAGGCCCACGGGATCGCCGGCAGGACCGCCGGTATCAACAACGAGGCCAAGATCGAAAGGAGGGCCGCCGGGTTCAATAACGAGGCCAAGATGGACAGGAGGGCCACTGGGGTCAACAACAAGGCCGGGACCTTCAGCAGGGCCGCCGGGGTCAGAAGCGGCGGATGTTCCATACGGGGCTGTGCTGGTTTGCGTGATTGGATCCTCAGATGCAGGTCCTGGCGGCAGCTGAGCGACGGCGTCAGTCAGGGGACTCGGTCCAGGTTTTCCTGGGTGCCAAGGTGCGTCCAGCGGCCGGGCGCTCGGCCCGGGACTGGGCAACGTAAGCTTTTGCGATGGGAGCGAGCCTGGTGGCTTTGATGAAGCGGCCGGCGAACTATTTGAGTTGGAAGCAGGCACTCCACTCGGGCGATGTCCAAAACCCCGCGGCCAGGAGCCGCCGCCTGCAAAAGATCCGAAACCGGCGGCCTGGAATCCTGAAGCCGCCTGGCCAGAGTTTTGACTTCCGCTCTTGCCATGGCCGGACGGGTTGAGGTTCGCGGCCATCACCAGGTTGACATCAATCGCGTCCAGCTCCGCGACCCCAAACTGTTTATGCGTCCGGTGGGGTGCGGGTTTGCTGAAAACCGGCTTGGCATGATGCACTGAATTCTTGGCGCTGCCGGAACCTTGGTGCAAATCGACGACCGCCCATATCCCGGCGGCTGCCAGCATGACCCCGCCCATTACGCGGGCCGGCGCAAGGAGGGAGCTGGCGCCCAAACCGAGAAACCCTATGCGGCGGGCACGTCGGCCAAACAAAGATGCCAATGTGATTTTCATTATCCTTATCCTTCCCTGCTCCGAACCGGATCGGCTCTTATACTAAATAAGCATATTCCACACCTGTTATCAAGTCATTGTTATATGGGGCATTTGTAAAAACCACGCGGGCCAAGTGTTAAATTTTCCGACATGCCGCGGCTAGCGCCATGAAACAAGTCGAAGGAATAGATCATATTTGGAAGAGGGGGAGGCGACTAAGGAGATCGCGATGCGCAGCATGTTCGTGACCGCTTGGTCTTGGATGGAGGATAACCGCTCCAAACCAGCACTCGCAAATTCACTTGCTCACGGGCAGCAAAGGGCAATTATGCACCGTTTCGTTTATGTGAAAGTTCTAGAACGGATTGTGCTAAGAGGCGGGTGAATAGCGCACGTCAGCGGTTTGTGCTGCTGTCTGCCGGACAGAGGCCAGGAAAGCTCACCGAACGCGATCTTCTTTGCTTTTGCCCCCGATGAGACCCGACACCAAGCAGACTTGAGAGTCCATGGCTGCTAACGAGCTGCGTTCTTGTCCTCACGCGCAGGCAGCAGACCTTCGGATCGCGAACGCACCCGCGTGCCCTGAGTCTGTATGAATATCTGCCAGAAATTGATGTTGCGCGGATTAAAGGTGCACGTATGAATCTCAATACGAAAGCCTGGTTGGGACTTATTTTTCTCACTATCGCAATGGGGCTGCTGCTCTTTGGCCCAGCAGCAAGCTTTGCATATTGGCAGGCTTGGGCGTTTCTCGCGGTCTTTTTCGGGGCGTCGCTGTTACACACACTCTACCTCATGAAGCACGACCCGGAACTACTCAAACGCCGTATGAGCGGTGGGCCGACGGCGGAGAAAGAGACGACACAAAGGATAATTATGCTTTTTGCCTCAATCGGATTCGTTGCACTTCTGGTCGTGCCGGCGCTCGATCATCGTTTCGGCTGGTCGGCGATACCCGTCATTCTCGTGATAGCAGGAGACCTGCTGATCGCTGCGGGCTATTACGTCATCTTCCTCGTGTTCAAAGAGAACACGTTTACGTCAGCCGCCATCGAAATCGCCGAGGGCCACAAGGTTATCTCCACTGGGCCCTATGCGCTGGTGCGCCACCCGATGTACGCAGGCGCATTTCTTTATTGTTTTGGAATCCCGCTCGCGCTCGGCTCCTATTGGGGATTCCTGCCGTTCTTAGCCATGATTCCTCTTCTTATATGGCGTCTCCTGGATGAAGAGAAATTCCTTGGCAAGAATCTGCCCGGATACACCCAATATTGTGCAAAGGTCCGTTCACGTTTAATTCCTGGCATTTTTTGATGATTACGTCGGCAATTGCCATTAGTGAAACGATTGATAGACCTTTACCGC
>JBAWGM010000124.1:0-3986 GCA_049592895.1 Thiobacillaceae bacterium
CTAGTTAACCAATTGACTGGTTTCCCAATCGGGTATCCACCAGCCACAGGCCTGCCATCCGGTCATGCAGAAATTGACGATCCTTATCTGCCAGAGCCCAGAACAAACCCGCGCCAAGCAGGCAGACGCTGGGTATGGCAAACAAATAGCGGAGGAGCGCGCGGGGCGCGCCAGGTGGCCGCCCCCGTCGATCCACCAACTGTATGCGCCAGGTCTTCATCGGCAGGGTCTGCCCCCAGCGCCAAAACGTAACGCAGTAAACCCCCGTCACTACGATCAGGTAGAGTTGGAATGCCAGCCGCCCGCCGCCCGCGGTGACGTCTTTGTGCAAGGCAAGAAACAGGAAGCCTGCGCTTACCCAGACGGCGGTCAGCAGCACTGCCTCGTAAAACATCGAGGCCAGTCTGCGCCTGATTGAAGCCGGAGGGTGTGCTATTGGCGGTTGCTGCATGCGGGCACTATAGTCGCAGATATAATGGATTCATAAAGGGATCTCTTAGGCCGAGACTGCCGGGCGAATTGCTCGCGGACAGTCAATGCAGCAGTTGCAAGAGCCCCATTGTAGGAGACTTCTGGACGGTTCGCGAAAGCAGCAAAGCAGAATTGAGGAACGCGCATGCATATAATCAAGCAACTGATGGCCATTCCCGGAGTAATTGCCGCAGGGGAGTTCGCTTACCGCGGCGACCGTTTTTCCTTCGAAGGTGCGATGACCAGCGAATTTGCCCGCATGGCATCGATCTTGTGCCGCTCAAATACCATGAGCGTCAACATGCAGTCTGAAATTTTCAATTCATTTGCGGAAAACTGCGGTTGTCGGCCTGCGCAAGGCTGGGTTGTGCGGGGGGCAAACGCCACGGTGTGTAACATCGGCAATTATTTTGCCTTCATCGAAAATCGTCCCGAATTGCTGAACGATGTCATGACGATCATGCGGGCCAAGGTGGGGGACATTGGGGATGATCTGCTGGTCAGTCTTTATTCCAGGATCGGAGGGGATGTGAAGGAAGCCCTCTACTAATCGAAACAAAAAGGGAAAACATGGATATTGATCAACTGATGGAACTGCCTGGAACACTGGCGGCGTTTACCTATACGGATAAGGGCGACCTCAAGGACCATCGGATCCGCGAGGGTACGGAAATTACATCCCAGATTCTGGATTTGCTGGCGCACTCCTGCGTAGCCAACATGGCGGTGGCGACGCTGGAGGCCAGGGGGTGGGAAGCCCTGACTGGACAACTGGGCTTTGAGCCCCTGCAGGGGTTTTCCATGATCGGACTGGAATGGTCTGCAGTGGTTAACGGCAATTGCGCGGTGGTGGCCAAGAACCGCGATGTGGATTACGAAGCCACGTTTAACGCCATTCAAGCCTGCCAACTCTGAGGGAGTTCGGGATGTCCCTGAAAAAATTGCTGGTTCTGGATGGAGTCATTGCCGTGTGCCGTTTTCAGGATGACGGCTCCATCATGGATGCCGCAGGAACGATGACATTCGACAGCATGGAAAGGATAGCGAAATTTGCCCAGTGGTATCGACGCATGGTGTCCGGAAATATGGATCTTGTTTCCCTGTTTTCTCAGATGCGGGGGTGGGCGCCTTCCCAAGGGTGGATCGTCCACGGCGCACAAATGACCGTCTGCTCGGTGGGCAATGTAGTCTGCATGATACAGAATGGCCAGGGGTCCCTGAATACCTTGATGACGGCGTTGACGGAAGCCGCGCATGAATAGGTGCACGTATCATTGAGCAGAAACCCGGCCTGGAGCCGGTTTTTTTCGGGTTGCGCCCTGCAGGGCGCACTAACCCGACTTTCACCGTTCGTGCCCGAAATCGGTAATTTTCGGGTTGATCCATGACGTAAGTATTTGACGGGCAAGGGAGCGAGCCGAAGAAGACGCGTGTAGTGGAGACCTTGCCCGTTGGCAGAGGGGGCGAGGGTTTCTACAATCGATTCATGTTTCTGCGATGCAATCAGCGCATTAAAGACGGCAAGACGCACCACTACTGGAGTGTGGTGGAGAATCGGCGTCTGGGTGATGGGCGCGTGGTACAACGGCAAGTGCTGTATCTGGGCGAGATCAACGATAGCCAGCGCGAGGTGTGGCGCCGCACGATCGAAGTCATTGACGAGGGGACGCGGCGTCAGGTCGCGTTGTTTCCGGAGGCGATCGCGCCTGCCGCCGCCGATGTCATTGGCATCCGTCTGAGCGAGCTGCAGTTGAGGCGTCCGCGCCAGTGGGGCGCTTGCTGGATGGCGGGCGTGCTGTGGCAACAACTGAAGCTCGATGCGTTCTGGGCGGCCCGTCTGCCGGCTTCCCGCAAGGGCACGCCGTGGCAGCAGGTGCTGCAGACCTTGGTGGCCTATCGGCTGATTGATCCGGGGTCCGAGTGGCGGCTGCATCGGCAGTGGTTTGATGTGAGCGCGATGGCCGATTTGCTCGGTGGCGATTTCACGCTGGCGCAGAAGAACACGTTGTACCGCTGCCTGGACAAACTGGTGGCGCACAAGGACGCATTGTTCAAATTCTTATGCGAACGCTGGGGCGAACTGTTTGGGGCAAAGTTCGATGTGCTGCTCTACGATCTGACCAGCACCTATTTCGAGACGGACACGCTGCGCGAGGAGGGCGACAAGCGCCAATATGGCTATAGCCGCGACAAGCGTTTCGACTGTCGTCAGGTGGTGATCGGCTTGATCGTCACGCCAGAAGGCTTTCCGCTGAGCTACGAGGTGCTGGCGGGCAATACTGCCGACTCGACCACCCTGAGCGACTTTCTGAATCGGATCGAGCAGCGTTATGGTCATGCCAACCGGATCTGGGTGATGGATCGAGGGGTACCCACCGAAGAGAGCCTGGCGCAAATGCGCGCCATCGGGGCTTCGTACTTGGTCGGTACGCCCAAGGGACGGTTAACCCGGATGGAGCAGGCGTTCCTGTCTCAGCCCTGGGTGCGCGTGCGCGATGGCATTACGGTCAAGCGCCTGGATCAGGACGAAGACACCTACGTGCTCGCGCAGAGTGACAAGCGCATCGACAAGGAGCGGGCCATGCGCCGGCGGCGGCTCAAGCGCTATGTGGCACGGCTTAAGCAACTGCAAGGACAAAAGCTCACGCGCGACGAATTGCTCAAGAAGGTCGGCGCCGCAGAGCACGACGCCGGGCGGGCGGCCAGACTCATCGAGTTAACCCTGCCCGGCAAGAACGACGCGGTCACCCCCCAGACGTTCCGCTTTACCCTCAATCAGGAGAAGCTGCGCCGCGTGCGTCGTCGTGAAGGGCGCTACCTGCTGCGCACCAACCTCACCGGTCACGATCCGGATCAACTCTGGACCTTCTACGTGCAACTCACCGAGGTTGAGCAAGCCTTCAAGGAACTCAAGAACGACCTGGCCGTACGCCCAATCTATCACCAACTCGAATCACGCATCGAGGCGCACATCTTCGTCGCCTTTCTCGCTTACTGCCTGCAGGTCACGCTCAAAGCGCAGCTCAGACGCCTGGCCACGGGACTGACACCCCGCGAGGTGCTCGACAAATTCAAGACAATGCAGATGGTCGACGTGCACGTGCCGACCGCAGATGGACGCGAACTCGTGCTCTCGCGCTACACGCAACCCGAGCCTGAGCATCGCATGCTGCTCGATCTGTTGCGCCTGAACCTACCGGAACAGCCACCCCCAAAAATCACCGCCAAACAGATTCACCGACACGCCAATTTCTGCGACGCGTAGTGGAGACCATGCAAGGCTACACCACGTAAAATCACTCAGTTATCTGTCGCCAACCCCCCGAATAGGGAAAGTCGGGCTAAGCCGCATTGCCGCACCGCATATTGGGCAAAGCGGGGCCGACTGACTTGTTTCAACTTTTTCCTTATGCGCTTTTCTCTTTGCCGAAACCGCCTGTCCGCGCCATACGCCCCACGTAGCGCTCGTTCGTTCGGCGAGCATATCCCAGCGAGCTTTCCATCTACCTTTGTTC
>JBAWGM010000125.1:0-3243 GCA_049592895.1 Thiobacillaceae bacterium
CCCTCAACCCCTTATATGGCCTGCACTTTTTTTCTCATAACGGGATGGCCGGTTTCCTCGCCCTGGGCTCGGTGGTGCTGGCGGTAACCGGAGCTGAAGCCTTGTATGCCGACATGGGGCATTTCGGCAAACGGGCCATTCGCATCGCCTGGAGCAGCCTCACCCTGCCCGCCCTGCTGCTCAATTACTTCGGCCAGGGCGCCCTGATACTCAACAATCCCAAGGCCATGGAGAACCCGTTTTATTTCCTGGCGCCGAGTTGGGCCCTTTTCCCGCTGATTGTCCTGGCGACCGCCGCCACTGTAATCGCTTCACAGGCAGTCATTTCCGGTGCTTTTTCCATCACGCGCCAAGCCATACAACTGGGCTATTTGCCGCGCATGCGGGTGCTGCACACCTCACAAAGTGAAATCGGTCAGGTCTATATTCCCTTCATCAACGTCATGCTGGCGGTGGGCGTCGCTTCCCTGGTCTTAGTCCTGCGCAACTCCTCCAACCTCGCAGCCGCGTATGGCATTGCCGTTACCGGCACCATGGCTATCGATACCCTGCTCGCTTCTCTCGTCGCCTATGCGATCTGGAACAGGAACATCTGGGGGGTTGCCGCGCTCGCCAGCGTGTTTCTTTGCGTCGATTTGACCTTCTTTGCCGCCAACGTGCCCAAGATTCCTCATGGCGGCTGGTTTCCGTTGGTCATCGGCGTGGCCATGTTCACTGTGCTGTCGACCTGGAAGAAGGGTCGTGAACTCTTGCTGGCGCGGCAGACCACCGAAGATCTGGCGCTCGAGCCGTTCCTCAAGCAACTTCTGGAATACCCGCCCACCCGCGTGCCGGGCACGGCGGTGTTTCTCACTACCAGCCGCATGACCGTTCCGCACGCCCTGTTTCACAACCTGCTGCACAACAAGGTGCTGCATGAACGAGTGGTGTTTCTGACCGTGATAACCGAGGAAATCCCCAACGTTCCCGAGCACGAGCGCGTCCAGATCAACGATCTGGGGCAGGGGGCCTGGAGGGTCATGGTGCGCTACGGCTTCAAGGATGAGCCGGATATCCCCCGGGCTCTCGAACTGTGCGGCGCCCACGGGCTGACGTTCTACATGATGGAGACTTCGTTCTTCCTCAACCGGGAAACCATCCTGCCGAGCCAGTTGCCGGGCATGGCTTTGTGGCGGGAACACCTGTTTGCCTGGATGTCGCGCAGCGCGGAATCGGCAATGCAGTTTTTCAATATTCCGCCCAACCGCGTGATAGAACTGGGCACGCAGGTGGAAATCTAGGCAGGATTATCATTGCCATGCCAATTTATGGCATGTTCGTGCTAGAGTCTGGACATGTCAATCGCGAGCGCTCTTTTTACTGACAGCCAGGCTCGTGTTCTGCGCTGGTTATTCGGCCAGCCCGAGCGAAGTTTCCATCTAAGCGAATTGCGCCGACTGACCGGGCTCGGCAGCGCCTCCTTGCAGCGTGAGCTTAACCGGCTGGCCGAGGCTGGACTGGTGGATGCCGAGCGTGTAGGCAACCAGCGCCGATTCCAGGTCAATCCGCAAAGCCCGGTCTTCAAAGAATTAGTCGCACTCATACGCAAGACCCTGGGGATCGAGCCCCTGTTACGCGAAGCTCTGCAACCGTTGGCGTCGCACTTGCAAGCCGCATGGATTTATGGCTCCGTGGCCAGGCAAACCGACACCGCACAGAGCGATATCGATCTCATGCTCGTCGGCAAACAACTGCGGCTTGCGGACGTACTTGAGTTGTTGATCCCGCTGGAAACGCAGCTTGGCCGCAAAATCAATCCCACCTGTTATACGCCCAGGGAATTCGAGAGCCGTCTCGCAGAGCCCGATTCCTTCATCAACCGCATACTCGCGCAACCCATAGTGCCGCTGATTGGAACTATCCGTGAGCCTGGCCGCGCTGGATAATCTGGCCCGTATAGGGCAGATCAAACCCGAGCCGCGCAACGATGCGGAAGTCAGGCGCATGCTGGCGATGGCGCGAACACGCCTGAGCGATGCCGGGCTGAGCAAGCTTTCCCTGGAAGGCCGCTTCACCAGCGCTTATAACGCCGCCCACGCCGCGGCCCTGGCCGCACTGCGGTGGCACGGCTACCGCAGCGAAAGCCGTTACACCGTGTTCCAATGTCTATCGCACACGCTCGGTTGGCCAGCCGCCCGCTGGCGCATCCTCGACACAGCACACAAGAAACGCAATCTAGCTGAATATGAAGGATTTCTCGATGTGGAGGAAAGCGTCGTCGCCGAGTTATGCGCCGTTGTGTCCGGCCTGATCGACGATGTGGCCAGGCTTACAAACGCATGACCCGGCAAACCTGACCGAGAGCAAAACGCCCATGCCCACCCCGCCCAGACTGATCGAGCTCGTCGCCCGCTTTCGCGAGCAGCTTGAAGACTACAAGCGCGGCCAATACAACGAAACCCAACTGCGGCGCGATTTTCTCGACCCCTGTTCACGCTGCTGGGTTGGGACGTGGACAACCGAGCGGGCTATGCGGAGAGTTTCCGCGAAGTGGTGCATGAAGATGCCGTCAAGGTTGGCGGCACCACCAAGGCGCCCGACTACAGCTTCCGCATCGGCGGCCGGCGGCTGTTCTTTCTCGAAGCCAAGAAGCCCTCGGTATCCATCAAGCAGGACATCGCCCCCGCCTACCAATTGCGCCGCTACGCCTGGTCGGCCGGGCTGCAATTGTCCATCCTCTCGGACTTCGAGGAATTCGCGGTTTACGACGGCGCGCTCAAGCCCGACCCGAAAGACAAGTACTCCAGGTTACGCGTCTTCTACCGCAGCTTCGAGGACTACGCGGAAAAATGGGACGAAATCGCCGCGCTGTTCTCCAAGGAAGCCGTGCTCAAGGGCAGCGTCCAGCGCCAGATCGACGCGACCGACCGGCAGATCGATGTGCTGGTGCATGAACTCTACGACCTTACCGAAGATGAAATCCGTATCGTCGAAGGAAGCGGCGCATGAAGCCCGAACAACGCAGGGCATATTGGGGAGAAAACATGATACGAGTCTTACTGCTTGGGTTGGCAATGGTCGGCCTGGTCCATGCCGCCGGCATCGAGTCCTTTTCTCCACAAGGTGAAGTCAAAGGCATACGCCAGGTCTCGGTCCGCTTCACCGACGAGATGGTGCCGCTGGGCGACCCCAGACTGCCCGAACCATTCGATATCGACTGCAAGGAAAAAGGCGGCGGCCGCTGGGTGGACGGCAGGAACTGGG
>JBAWGM010000126.1:0-8620 GCA_049592895.1 Thiobacillaceae bacterium
GAGCGAGAATGCTGGCCCGGCGTTTCATGCTGGCCGCTCTTTTGTATCTGCTTGGGCGCGCCAGTATGCGCTAGAACTGGTATGTCGCATGAATAAGGGTCCGCAGCGTATCCAATCATGGTGCCTATGATCGACTCACGAGAGAGCAGTCAAAAAATTGACCACATTCCAGCAGGAGCAATAATGAAGGATATTCAAGATGGCCGCTGCCGATTTGCGGTTTCGGCGACGCCATGCCAGCCATCAGTGATTTTATGGAATTCTTCAGACTGTATATCTTTCCTTGATCGCTTCCGCTCCATTTCAGTTTCGACCTTGTAAGCTCCCTAGAACTTCGCCACTGAAGGGGGAAAGTCCAGTTGTTTTTGTGCCACCATCGATTGGTCTGGCCATTCGGGCAGCGTAAAATGACTTCATTTATTCTTACAATCCTGTTATACACAGATTATCAGGTCCGAATATACATAATTGGGCGAGGGAGCGTTCCATGAGCAAACGGCTATTGTTCGTCAGTGCGTTATTGCTCCCTACTGGTAATGCAAGGGTGTTCCACCATTCGGCAGTATGCCGTGAACTCCGTCGGCGATTCCTTGGCTTCGGGTGCGAAGACGGCGAAATAGAAAGCAACGATGGGCGGGATCAACCTTGACGAAATAGTGCATGCGCTGAACCGGTCAGTTCCCACATTCGGTTCGGGCTCACACGTCAATCTCAAAGCAGCAAGACCAGACAAGCGCACTATCTTTATTGACGCGGGTGTGGGTTTTATCCGTCTTAGTGCTCACGATGGCAACGGGGACATTCTGCTCGACCGGACTGTTCCAAGCGGCAGGGGCCTGGGTGATCTTTTCGGATCACATGACGTTCAGACCGTGCTTGCCGAAGATGCACAGGCATCCATCTACATCACAGGCAAGTTGGCTGCCTTGGTCAACGCCCAATTAGGCCGCGGCAAGACCATTCTGCCTGCCGCCGCATCCTGGTTGGGCGCCCGGGACTTGATACAGCAGGCAAGCAACGAGTGGGTGCAGTCTTTGGCGATAGTCGAGCTTTCCGCGTCAGGCTACTTGATAGTTGGTGTGGATCGCAGCGGTGCGCTGAAGAGCGATCTGCTGGTGGTGAATCCGCGCTGCGGAGCGGGCTCCGGCATCAATCTCGATCGTGTGTTGCAAGAGCTCGGCATGACGCGCGAGGAGGTTGATGTTCTGCTGTCCGGTTATGCAGGCGAGGCAGGCCGCGAACTGCGCGAGAAGGTAACGGTCCGCGCCGATCGATGTGGGGTATTCAGTTCCTCGGCAACCATATCCGACAAGAATCAGGGCATACCGCTGGACGTGGCCCTTGCCACCACCCTCAAGTCCGAGGTCCTGAAAGCCTGCCGCAAGCTGCCCGCAGGCTTCGATAAGGTTTGTCTTGCCGGCAGGGTGTTCCACTGGCGCTATGCGCGGGAATGCGCGGAAGATTATTTGCATGCCCTGGGGGTACGGGAGGTCATATGCGACCCCGATAACAGTCAGGTGCTGGATTCTTTGCGCGGAATGGTCGAACGGCTGGGTGACGAGGCCATCGCGCAGCCTGATATTCGCCTGGAGCGTCAATCGGAAGTCGAGACCTACCCATCGTTTGCCGAACTGAAACAACGCTACGAGGCAGATCATCGCTATCTGCGTCTGCCCGATGATCCCGCATGCATCGCGTCAGGTACTGAGCTTTCGGGCCGTTCGGTGTTTGTCGGTCTGGACGTCGGCTCCACCATGGCTAAGGCGGTCATGGTCGATGCAGTCAGTGGGCATACTCTCTTCCTTAATGCCTACAGCAATGCCGGCGATACGATCGAGACCCTGAAACTGGTGTTGCGCGATCTGCGCAATGCCGGGGGTGAAGCATTATCGGTGTGCGGCATCGGCGTAACCGGATCGGCGCGTTTCCAGGTGCAACAGGCATTGGAGCACACTTATCCGGAGCTTGCCGGGCGGGTGTCTTTGCTGGTGGAAAATTATGCGCACGCACGCGGGTCCATTGCGCTGGCGCGCGAACATGTGAAGCGTCTCAAGGACTGGGGGATCGCCGGCGTCAACGAGGATCTTTGTATCCTGGTGGACATCGGTGGCGAGGATACCAAGATCTCCACCATCGCGCTGCGCGAAGCCGAACTGTTCAACAATGCCATGAACCTGAAATGTTCGGCGGGGACCGGCAGCTTGATGGATACGCTGAGCATCATGTTCGCCATGCCAAGCGTGGCAGTGGCCAGTGCAGAAGCGTATTCGGCAGCCAGAGCCATGGCCATCAACGCCACCTGTGCTGTGTTTCTCATGGAAAACGCTCGCAAGCTCCAAGTGCAGGGTGTGCCCCGTGCAGAGATCCTCGCCTCGGCCAATTGGGCCATCATCGAGAACATGTCGCGCACGTTGTGGAGGCAGGTGGAACTGCCGAGTAAGGCAGTGGTCTTGTTGCATGGTCAGACCATGCTGTCCGAGCCGCTTCCGCTGGCCGTCACACACCGGCTTCAGTCTTACCTGAATGCTCCTGCCTATGCCCTGGTTCCCCCCAACCCTGGTCACCGTGCCTGCTTCGGGCTGATCCATACCCTGCAACAATTCGCATCCGAGGGATCGGTCGAAATTCATCTCGACAAGCTTCTGGAATCCAAATTCGAGAAGCGCGTCGTCCAGTGCCACGGTGCGGCGTGCGACGACAAGAATGCCTGCTGCAATCGCACCATGCTCACCTGCCGTAATGAGGAAGGCCGCAAGCTCATGTCGTTCACCCTGGGTGGCTGCAGCGCCATCAACGAACTGCTCGCACGGCAGAAGGACAAAAGGCAAATCAAGGCGGTGCGCGACACCTACAAGGAAATCTGGGACTTTGTTGACGGTCGCCATCCGCGCTCCGAAGATCCGAACCGATTGGTCATCCCACGCAGCTTTGCTGTTTCAGAATGGGCCTTCCTGTTTGCGCGCTTGTTTGAACGCCTGGGGGTCCCGGTGCATGTGGACAATGTTGGCGAAGCCGATCTGACCGATGCTCAGCCGCTGTTCAACATCGACACCTGTGCACCCCACATGGGGGCGGTGGGTCAATTTCGCCGTCTGGCAGCACAGCCGCATGGGATCATCCTCGCACCCCAGATCGAATTCCTGCCCACGCAAGGCAAGAGCCTGGGCCGCACCTGCACCCTCAATCAGGGCGGCGTCGGAGTGGCCATGAACCTTGCTCGCATGGCGCATCCTGCGGCACGCTTCCACCTGTTCAACGTCGATCTGGGCCAGCTGGATGCCGCCAACCTCCAGGGCCAATTGCAAGGCGCACTGGAGCCGGTGTTCCGCCATTACGGAATCGCATCAAGTGCTGCCGAGCTAAGCGTTGCCATTGACGCGGCGCTCCGGGACCACGAAACGCTGCGTCAGGAAACCGCAGAATTCGCCGCCAGTCTGGCCGAAGAGGCCCTTGATCAGGGCATCCCGGTCGCAGTTGTAGTGGGGCGTGAATACGTTCTCAATCCCGGCATCTATGACAGCCATGTGCGCCGCCTGTTGCGCGACAAGCACATGGTCGTGTTGCCTTCCTACGTCCTAGACATCGAACTGGATGAAGCCTACAAGCACGTTTATTGGCGCAATCCGCATTTCATTGTCAGCCTGCTCAGTGCGGTCTCGCATCGCACCCTGAACCAGCGGCTTCGCCATCCTCGCTTGAGGGAAGTCTTTCGCAGGATCGAGAGCGGTCCCGACCTGTTGCCGGTGGTGCAGGTCTCCACTTTCAGTTGTGGCCCGGACAGCGTCGTCCAGCCATTCATCGCAGAGATCATGAAGCAGCGGCCTTTCCTGCTGCTCCAGTCGGATGCGGTGATCAAGGAACTTGCCCACCTGGAGAACCGGGTCAATACCTACGTGAAACAGTTGGAACTCGGCCTTCATGCCCGACTGCAGCTCGATGGTCTCGGCCCCTTCGAGGTTCGCGTCCTGGATGAGTTGAACCAGGCTGGTCCGATTGATAGGGACAACGATGTCATCTACTTTCCCACCTTGGCGGACAATCGGGTGTTGACTTCGGTACTGCGTGGAGCGGGCTACACCTGTGTGGACAATTACAGCGATGGCCATGACCTGCACCGTCTGGTCAAACGCGGCCGGCGGTCAACCGGCGATGCGGTGTGCGCGCCCATGGCTGCGGTCTATGGCGATCTGGAACTGGCGCTTGAGGATTTTGCCAGACGGCAGGCCGTGCGTGATCCTCAGGTGGCCGGTAAGCGCCGGTTGCTTTACTTTGACAACGCCGGCACCGGGCCTTGCAGACAGGGTCAGTATGTTCACGTCCATGAGCTTCTGTACAACCGCAAATTGACCGATCAGGCTGCGGGTGAAAACTCTTCCTGCGCGGCCTTGCCCGGCCAAGGTGTGCTCAGGTTCCTGGTCGCCAATGAGTCGACTGGATACAACTTCGGGATCGAGGAGTGGGTGGTCGCCCGGCTTCACCAAGGCGCGATCCTGCACGGCGTGCTCCATGCTCTGTTGTTTTCCGGGGGGGCGGGCTGCCGAAATTTCGCTGAGTATCAGGATTTCCTGGCCGACTATCGCACAATGAAAGGCGACCTGTTCCGTTCCCTTGAAGGCTTCCACGGACCGGGTGCGCTGGGTCGTTCGTTGCTCAAGCACCTGGGACGTGTGCGCTACCTGGGGCCGTTGCTGAAGTACTTCGCCTTCCGGCTCGATGGGCGCGGACTGAAGCAGCCTTTGCGGCGCTTTGCGAAAGAGTGGTTGAAAGGCCAGGGGGCTGACGGGCAAGGCTTTGAGATAGCGTTGACCGGCGAGGCGTACATGCGGGGCGCGCAGGCCGAGGAGGTCTTTCGGGTGCTGCTTGCCAATTTGGGATTTCGCCGCTTTCGCCTGGAATATTCCCCGATCTGGAGCTACGTCGAATACCTGGTGGACGAGCAAATCCTTCTGCACGAAGATGCGCTTCGCCGACTCGGGCTTGAAGCCGGTGAAACCGGCCGCGGGACAAAGCGTGAACACCTTGGGAAGATAAGGGAAGCCAAGATGCTGCGTTTTGTGATGCGCAATCTGGTCGCCAAACCCCTTTACCGCGCTGCGGGGATGCCCATGCCGCCCCCGGCTGATCAAGTGCTGCGCACCACCAAGGAACTGCTGCCAACCCTGCGGCCCTTGAGCGAAATCATCACCTATGTCGGTGAAGCCCTCGGTGAACTGCGCAAGGGCGCGGACCTGGTACTCAACGTGGCGCCCAATGGCTGCATGGTCGCTTCCATGGGTGAGGCGCTGACGCCCGCCATCATGGCTGCAAATGAGACAGGTCATGGACGGATCCAGCAGTTGTTCTCGGCCGAAGGGGACGTCAACGAGGAGTTGCTGACCCTTGCGTTGTTAAAGTCCATGGGGCCGGAGCGCTATTACCGGCGCCGAAATTCGTCGGTCGATACTGAGACAATCGCGGCAACCTAGCGCAGTGGCTGCGCATGTACGACCAGGATTGGGTCCGGAGGGAGTGGAAGGTACCGAATTTTCGCATCGCAATCAGTTGTCGCCGTCGGCTCACCAGGTCGTCCAGGGCGCGGGTATCGGCGTTCTTGAGTGGGCGCGCCTGCGGACGGATGGCCTGGGCAAATGCTGCCAGCATGGCGGCATCCACTTGGTCCGTCTTGGCCACTTGTCCGCTGGCTTTGGCAAAGTCCCGCGCCTGGCGCGGGTTGATGACGGCCACCGGCAAGCCTGCACTCGCCATCTCACTCGCCACACGCACTTCCAGTCCGCCGGTGGCTTCAAGCACAATCAACGCTGGGCTGATTTCTTTCAGACGTTCGACAATTTGGCTAATCCCCACCTCGTCATAAGTGACATGCAACGCCTGTCCCGGCGGCGCGATGCACACATCCCACGTGGCTTTGGACACATCAATGCCGATAAACTTCTGCACCGTGATCTCGCTCATACCCATCCTTGCGTAAATGCGGGCTTATTTGCCCAAGCAACCGTTCGGGTTGTCCGGTCCTTCGCCGCGATCACCAGGATAGACGGCTCCTCGGCGAAAGCGGATGCACGATCAGGCAACGACTCAAAGGTCTGGCGGCCACGCCCTTGTCGGGGATGCCGTTGTCAAAGATCAACTTGCCGGCAAGGACAATCGCCGGACCACCGGCACGATTGGGGGCCGACTTTTGCTGGGTAAAATGGGTGCAGCTCAGCCTGACGCGGTCTCTTGTGCGTCCTCCATATACTGGTGGACATTTTGTACCGCGCCCGCCCCTTCGCCTACTGCCGAGGCGACGCGCTTCATGGACGCGAGGCGGACATCGCCGACGGCGAATATTCCCGGTACGCTCGTTTCGAAGCTCATCGGAGGACGGCCAATGGGCCAGCCGTCCAAATTGACATCGTGACCGGTGACAATGAAACCCTTGGCGTCGCGCTGGACCGTGCCGGCCAGCCAGTCCGTATGCGGCGTGGCTCCGATCAGCACAAAGAGCAGCTTCGCCGGAATGGTTTCGACGGCATTGCTCGTTCTGTCCCGAATTGCCAGACGTTCCATGAAATCGTCGCCCTCCGCGCCGACCACCTCGGCCCCAAGCCTCACCTCGATATTGGGTTTATGGCGGATCTGCTGCACGAGGTAATCCGACATTCCACGCTCGAGCGAATTTGCCCGCACCACCAGCGTCACCCGGCGCGCGTAGGTCGCAAGGTGGATTGCCGCCTGCCCCGCCGAGTTTCCTCCTCCGGTCACTGCCACGTCGAGGTCGTGCACAAACCGCGTCTCGCCAAATATCGTATAAAAGACGCTTCTGCCGACGAAGCGGTCGATTTCCGGAACCTCCAGTCGCCGGTATTTCGCCCCGGTGGCAACGATCACCGCCGTGGCGGTGATCTCGCGTCCGTCCGATAGGGTCAGGATCTTCTTCAAGCCGTTCGGACTGAGTCCTGTCACCTCCCGCGCAAATACGAACTTTGCTCCGAACAGCCACGCCTGCTGGTAAGCGCGCTGGGCGAGCTCCGCTCCGCTGATTCCGCGCGGGAAGCCGAGGTAATTCCTGATGAGGGAACTCGCGCCGGCCTGTCCGCCGATCACGTGCCGCTCGATGACCAGGGTTCGCAGTCCCTCCGATCCCGCGTAAACCGCCGACGTGAGGCCGGCGGGCCCTCCGCCGATTACCGCCACATCGCAGGACAACTCGCGCGGGTTCTCGCCGATGGCATCCATGATCTCCGCGTCCGTCGGATTGGCAAGGGCCGATCCGTCGAGCAGGAAGACGACCGGCAATGCCTTGAGTTCGACGCCGTGTTCCTCGATGAGTCGTTTTGCCGTTGGCGACATGGTGTGGTGGAACCCGTAGGGAACCCCGTTGCGATTGAGCAGTTCACGGATCTCATTCGAACGCGCGGAACGTTCATCACCGACGATGTTGATCAACTCCATCCCCGGCCGGTGGATCCGCGTCCATTCCGCCAGGAACTCGCTCACCAGCGGATACAGATTGACCTCGGCAGGCGTCCAGGGCTTGTAGAGGTAATTGTCCAGTTGGCCCAGCGCGCAGGCCTGCAGGATGGTGGGCGAGGCCGCGTGGTCACCCCAGGCGACCAGCAGTGCGCGCTTCGCCATCGGCTCGATGGTGCGGACCCGCCCGAGAAAATCGCTGCCCGTCATCTCGGGCATCCACTGGTCCGCGATGACCAGTGCGATTTCCTCGCCGTCCTTCTTGAGCCTGGATACCGCATCGAGCGCAGCGGTTGCGGAAAGGCAGGGCACGACCCGGTAGTCACCGCCGAACCGCCGTGTAAGGGCGTCGAGCATCGTGGCGAGCGCATCCGGCTCGTCATCGACCACCATTATCACGGGTCTCTCTGCCATAGAGGATCCTCCTTTGTGTGGCCCGTCCCGCAATGGCAGGAATCAAATCCCGGACGTTGCCGGTGCGTTCCGTATTGCGGTGGCGGAGCACTTCGCGTCGTGCCGCGCATCCATGAACTGCCCATGAACACGGCGCGCTAGATATCGCGCGCCGCCATCTGCAAACGTCTGACCGGATTGCCCCGCGAATTAGCCTTGGTGATAGCGAAGGAGCTCGTCGATTTCTTCAATGGTGAATTTATTCAGTTGCACAATCTTTGCCCGCGACCGGTACGCAGCAGGCACGATGGCTCGGGCCTGTTCCTTGCTGTCCACTTCCGCAATGAACCATGCTTTGTGATCCCCGTCCTTGCATCCCCAGTCTGCATGCGTAAGGAAATGGGAACCGCTCTCGAGGAAGATCTTGACGGCGTGGGCGCACGGCACGATTTCTTCCTCGTGCGGTACTTCAATCAGAAATCTCGGCATTGCGTGAGTCCTCCCATTTTTTACCGTCTTCTCATTTCCGTGGCTGGCGTCCTGAAGTTAAGGATAGCAGGGCGCTGATGATCATCAAGGCGGGGACCTGCGGGAAATCAAGATTGAGCGACGCCCGGTGCGGGCAGGTCGAATTGAAGCCTCTGAAGGAAGGGCACCAGGAAAATTTGCCAAGATCAAGTGGTGGTTCCGGGCGCGTGCATTCATGAACCCCCCATTCCCGAATTGCATTTTTCAGCCGCTGGGACTCACTCCACCTTCTTCCAGTGATCCACAA
>JBAWGM010000127.1:0-6709 GCA_049592895.1 Thiobacillaceae bacterium
GGCCGCGCCGAACACGGCGGAGCCGGAGACGAAAGTGTCCACGCCGGCCTCGGCGACTTCCAGGATATTGCCCGGTCCGACTCCACCATCGATCTCCAGGCTGATGTCGCGACCGGTCGCCTGGATCTTCTGGCGCACCGCGCGCGCCTTGTCGAGCACGTAGGGAATGAATTTCTGCCCGCCGAAACCGGGGTTGACGGACATCAGCAGCACCATCTCGATCTTGTCCAGGGTGTATTCCAGCACGTCCAGCGGGGTAGCCGGATTGAATACCAGGCCAGGCTTGCAGCCATTTTCGCGGATCAGGCCAATAGTGCGGTCGATGTGTTCAGATGCTTCGGGGTGGAAGGTAATGTAGGTGGCGCCAGCCTTGGCGAAGTCGGGAATGATGCGGTCCACCGGTTTGACCATCAGATGCACGTCGATGGGCGCGGTCACCCCATGCTTGCGCAGCGCCTCGCACACCAGGGGACCAATGGTCAGGTTGGGCACATAGTGGTTGTCCATCACGTCAAAATGAACGACGTCGGCGCCGGACGCGAGGACGTTGTCCACTTCTTCGCCGAGCCTCGCGAAGTTGGCCGAAAGTATGGAGGGCGCGATGCGGTAAGTCATGGTAAGACTCCAGGATAAAATTCACCGAACGTCGGCATTTTACCGCACTTGGCGCTAGAATCTGGTCTGACAAGCGGAAGGAGCCGTCGTGGCTGAAGGCAACAAGTACGACATCACCATCAAGGTACGCACTGCCTATATTCCGGAACAAAGCGATCCCGCATCCGATCGGTATGTGTTTGCCTACACGGTTACCATCGAGAATACCGGGACGGTGGCCGCCCAACTCATTTCCCGTCACTGGATCATCACCGATGCGGACAACAAGGTCCAGGAAGTTCGCGGGCTGGGCGTGGTCGGCGAGCAGCCCTTCTTACGGCCGGGCGAATCGTTTGAGTACACCAGCGGCACGTCCATGGGAACACCGGTCGGCGCGATGCGCGGCGCCTACCAGATGGTGGCCGAAGACGGGCAAAAATTTGACGCCGAAATCAACGAGTTCAGCCTGTCTATGCCCAGGGTGCTGCACTGATGATTAAGGATGGCACCTGGCTGTTGATCCTGGAGGCCGCATTTGCGCTGGGACTGATGCTCTTCTTTGTCTGGTGGACAATGAAGAAATAGCGATGGCCTTGCGTCCTGGCCTTGCAGTAATTCTGGTTGGCTTGAGTGTTGCCGCCTGCCAGACCCAACCGCCCGCCCCCAAAACACCCCCCGCCACTCCCCTGCTACCACCGCCCGTCGCTGCGCCCGTTACGCCTTCACCGCCTGCATCTGCCACCCCCGTACCGCCGTCATTTCCCGCCGTCCAGTTGCGCCCGGTGGACTGGACTGCGATTGCCACCTGGAACCGGCAATCGGTCGGGGGAGCCTGGCCCGCCTTTCTGCAGAGCTGCGCAGGCCTGAAGAACCAGGCGGCCTGGCAAACCGTTTGTGCCGCCGCGCGCGACATCGACCCCAGGGACGCCGGCGGCCAACAGCGCTACTTTGAACAGAATTTTCGCCCCTATGCCGTGGCGAGCCTGGACAACAGCCTTGAGGGCACCATCACCGGCTACTACGAACCCGTGATCAAGGGCGACCGGAAATGCGGCTCGCACGCCCGCTACCCCATCTACGGCGCGCCGCATGACTTGATCGCGGTTGATATGGCCAGCGTCTATCCGGAGTTGAAGGGCCTGCGCCTGCGAGGCCGGCTGGAGGGCAACAAGCTGGTGCCTTATTTCAGCCGTGCAGAAATCGAGAACGGCGACGGCCGCTTCCAGGCCGAGCCCATTGCTTGGGCGGAAGATCCGCTGGAGCTGTTTTTTCTGCAGATTCAGGGGTCGGGCCTGATTGAGTTTCCCGATGGCGAGCGCATGCGCGTCGGCTACGCGGACCAAAACGGCTACCCTTATCGCTCCATCGGAAAGCTGCTGGTGGAGCGCGGCGAGATGAAGCTGGAGGAGGCCTCGATGCAGAGCATCAAGGCCTGGGGGCAAAGGAATCCCGACAAGTTGCCAGAACTGCTTGCCAGCAACCCCAGTTACGTATTCTTCCGCGAACTCCCTAACGTACTCAGCGGCCCTCTGGGCTCCCTGGGCGTGCCGCTCACTGCGGGCCGCTCCATTGCCATCGACCCCAGATTCATTCCGCTTGGTGCGCCGGTGTTCCTCTCAACCACGAACCCCCTTTCCAATCAGCCCCTCGACCGGCTGGTAATGGCACAGGATACCGGCGGCGCGATACTGGGTCCGGTTCGGGCAGATTTCTTCTGGGGCCTCGGCCCGGAAGCGGGTGAATTGGCAGGCCGCATGAAGCAAACAGGTCGCTTGTGGGTGCTGCTGCCGAAAGACTATCCCCTGCAGACCGCAGGCAAATCACCTTGAGTTGAGCTCGGGTGGTTTGAAATTCACCACGATCACTATCCGTGCACGCACCGCCCGGCCGTTCCTGCGCCCCGGAGTAAATTTCGCCTTGCCGAATTCGTCAAGCGCCAGCGCTTCATACACGGGCGGAAGACTGGACTCCAGCACCTTGGCCTCGCTTACCCGGCCATCCGCCTCCAGCTTGAGTTGCAATCTCACATGGCCCACGTGAGGGCTGGGTGATCCTGCCTCTGGATCGACCAGCTCTACCGTGCCGATGGCCTGGGGCTGGACATCCAGCGCAAGCGCATCGTAATACGTGGTGTCCGCCAGTTGGGGCAGCTCCAAGTGGGGAATAACTGATGGTTCAGGTTCGGGCACGGGCGGTGGCGGCGTCGCTTGGGCGCTAGTCTGCGACTCCGGCTGCGGCGCGGGTGCCGGCGGGTTTGGACTCAGTGAATCAGGCACAGGGGTGGATAGTTTCGCCGTGGCAGACGGCTCCAGCCTCACTTGCAGGACGCCTGTCGGGTGCGGCGCGGGCGCCGGATGCACGCGAATAAAGGCCAGAACGGCAATATGGGCCGCAGCCGATAACCAAAGGGCAATGAGGACCCGGCGCCAGGGAAAAACAGCTTGAGGAAAGGTGCCAGGGAGCGGCATGGCACCAAGCCTCAGAGCGAAGACTCAAGGATAGGGACAGGACAAACAGGCGTGGTCACCGGTAAATCTTAACATCCTGCCACTCGTGCGATCGTCCGCCCGGCCCTCGATAACTCCCGTTCAGTTGACGCTGATCAGCTTGCCCGGGCGGGCTTCCGCGCCACCAGATCGATCAGGGCAGATTGGCCATGGTGACCGGTACCCTCGGCAATGTAGTCGTCATGCTCGCGCAAATGCAGGGTGTTCCAGTCGCCAAAGGCCTCCTTCAGCAACGCCTGGGTATACATGTTTTCGCCAGTCGGCGGACCGCCGGTCTTGTAGTCCAGTTGGCGCGGAGTATAGCCTTGGAGGATAAGCAGGCCGCCGGGTTTGAGGGTTCGACGAATACCGTCAAAGATGAGCTTGCGGCCAACCGGTCCCGCAAACTGGATAAAGATGGCCACCACCAGATCGTAGCTTGCCTCGGGCCAAATCCAGGAAAGCAGATCTGCGTGATCGAAGCGCAGATGCACGCCCCGCTGCCGGGCCCATGACCTGGCCTTTTCCAACGCAACCGGCGAAAAATCCAGGGCATGAACCTTCAAGCCCTGTTCCGCCAGCCAAATCCCGTTGCGCCCTTCGCCGTCCGCCAGCGACAGCGCCTGCCAGTCAGGCTTGAGTAGGCCAGCCTGATCCTGCAGAAATACATTGGGCGCTTCGCCAAACAGATAACCGGGCTGTTCGTAACGCTGATCCCAGAAACTCATGCGCGTGATGCTTACTTCGCTTCGGCCGCGGTCAGCAGGGTTTCCAGTTTGTCGGCCGGCACCATGCCCGCCACCCGTTGGCCGTTTTCGAATATCAGGGTGGGAGTACCAGACACCTTGAGCTGGTTGCTCAACGCAATATTTTCATCCACCGGGTTGTTGCAGGTCGCGGTGGCCTTGGGTTTTTCCGCTTTCAGCATGTAATCGTGCCAGGCCGTGACGCGGTCCTTTTCACACCAGATCTGCTTGGCGACATTGATCGCGCCCGGATGCAGACTCGCGATCGGGGTCAGAAACGTATAAATCGTCACGTTGTCCACCTTGGTCAGCTCGTTTTCGAACCGTTTGCAGTACGGGCAATCGGGATCGGAAAACACCGCCAGTTTGCGGCTTCCGTCCCCCTTCACGATCTTGATCGCATGGGAGAATGGCAGGCTGTCCCATTTCACCTCCTGCAGCTTGGCCATGCGGGCAGCCGTGAGGTTGCGCTTGGTGGCGGTATCGACAACGTTGCCGATGAACAGATATTTGCCGTTCGCTGTTGCGTAGATCACATCCCCGTCTATCAGCACTTCATAGAGCCCTCCGTAGGGCGTTTTGTGCACCGCGGAAATGTCCGCGCCGGGATATTTGGCGCTAATGACTTTTCGTATATCGGCCTCGCCGGACGAGGCGAGGGTGGGCAGGCCGAACAACACCAGCCCGGCAACAAACAGGCGCAGCTTCACAGATTGACTCCTTGATCGGTTATACCCATGGCCTCGCGGACCAGGGCAGATTTGGTAACGGGCAACCGGTTCAATAAAGACATGCCCGCGTTGCGCAGGGTTCCGCTGAACTTGTCGCCACGAGCAAACAAATGATGAAGATTATCCGTGACAGTTTGCATGCGCGACACCGGCTCGGCACGGGCACGGGCATGGGTGGCGAGCAAACGGACATCGCCGCAGCTCGCCCGGCCCCGGTTTTCCAGCAAGGCCGTCAGGCTATCCACATCGCCAAACCCCAGATTCACGCCCTGGCCTGCCAGCGGATGCACCCCGTGGGCAGCATCCCCGATCAACACCAGGCCAGGCTTGTAAATTTCTGCCAGCTTAATCAGTTGTAGTGGAAACCCCACCGCCGGCGTCAGCAGGGATAAGCCTCCAAGCCGATTTCGTCCTGCTTCGGCCACACTGACACACAAAGCCTGCTCGTCCAGGGCGAGCAGCTCCTGACCGTGTTCTGCCGCAGTGGACCAAACCATGGATATCCTGTCGCCCGAGAGCGGCAGCCAGGCCAGCACGCCATCGCCGCGAAACCATTGAAAGGCCGTGCCATGATGAGGCTTTCCCACGGCGAAATTGGCCACCACCCCCAACTGCCCGTAAGGCTCAATCAGCGGCCGCAGGTCCGCTTGGGCCCGCACCCAGGAGTCGCGGCCATCGGCGCCGATGATCAATTCCGCTTCCAACTCCCGCCCATCTTCAAGCATCAGTCGAGACTGGGGCTGCCCCAAGTGCAAACTCCCGACTTGCGCCGGACTGATTAATTCCAGGTTAAGGGCCTGACGGGCGGCCTGCCAGAGAGCCCATTGCAGACGATTGGACTCCAGGATTGTAGCCAGCCGCTCCTCCCCGGAATCGTACGCGTCCAGCCGCAATGCCCCGGCGCCATCGCCGAACACGTCCATGCGATAGACTGCCTGCAGCCGGCTGGCATCCATGCGGCCCCACGCGCCCAGACGCTCAAGCAGAGCCTGACTGCCGGGGCTGATGGCATAGACTCGGCTATCCCAGTCGGGGGCTGGCTCGGATGGCGGGCGTAATTCGACCATGGCCACCTGCAAGCCCTGTTTCTCCAGGGCCAAGGCGCAGGCTGCCCCTACCAAGCCAGCTCCTATTACTACGGCGTGATAGCGCATCAGCCTCTCGCTCCAAACATCATGCGCCGGACGACAAAGTGTTTGAGTGGGGGACAGGCTTGCAACACCATCAGCCCAAGACCGCGCGCATGGCGGACCGGCGCCAGGTCGGTAGAAAAGCTGCGCACCAGAAAATCGGTGAAGGCGATACCTCCCAGAGCGTCGGTACGGCGGGCAGATGCGAACTTACTCAACACGACAGACTGCCCAGGGTCGCCATCTGCCGTGTCGGTCAGCAGACGCGCCAATTCAAAGGCATCGCGCAAGCCGAGGTTAAAACCCTGGCCCGCCACCGGGTGCAGGGTTTGCGCGGCATTGCCTATGCGCACCACCCGGGCCTGCCGACCCGGGCCGCGCCAGTCGAGCCTGAGGGGGAAACGGGCACGCGGTCCGGCCTGCACGAAGCGGCCCTGGCGATAACCGAAATGCTGCTGCAATGCCGCAAGAAACGCGCCGTCTTCGAGACCGGCAATCCGCTCCGCCTGCTCCGGTGCGTTGACCCAGACCAGGGCATATCCCTCGCCCTTGGGCAGCAAGGCTATCGGACCGTCCGGGGTAAAACGCTCGTAGGCCAGATTCAGATGGGGACGTTCGGTCTTGACCTCTGCCACCACCGCAATTTGTCCATAGTCGCGTTTGAGCTTGGCCGGCGGGGCTTGCTCACCGCGCCCTCCATCCGCGACGACGGCAAGGCGTGTAGCCAGTCGACACGGCTGCTCGCCACCCACGATCAGGTTTGCAGATTCGGCCCCCGGAGCGACCTCCGCCACCGGCGCCCCAAACCTGACGTTCACCTGGTTTGCCTGCAGCGCCTGCTGCAGGGCGAGGTTCAGATCACCATAGGACAGCACATAGCCGAGTGCCGGCACAGCCTCTTCGCGGGCCGTCAACAAGGCCCGTCCCAAGCCGCCCTTGTGCGATACATGGATGGCGGTAATGGGCGTAGGTTCATGCAGGCAGGCCCACACGCCCAAGCGTTGCAGAATCTGCCGAGAGCC
>JBAWGM010000128.1:0-3090 GCA_049592895.1 Thiobacillaceae bacterium
CTTGCGGCGCTCGCAGTGGCTGACAGTCAGACTCTTGCGCGCGCGCGTGATGCCCACATACATCAGTCGCCGTTCTTCCTCCAGGCGATTTTCTTCCACTGCTTCGCGGTGCGGCAGGACGCCCTCCTCCACCCCCACCAGAAACACATGGTCGTATTCCAGACCCTTGGCGGCATGCAAGGTGGAAAGGCGGACTGCGTCGACGCTGCTGTCATCCTTCTCTTCCAACAAGGTGATGAGGGCCACCATTTGGGTCAGTTCCAGAAGGTTCTTGCCATCCTCCTCGCCCTTGGCCTTGAGCCAGTTGAGAAAGTCGAGCACGTTCTTCCATTTACTCTCGGCCGCCCGTGGCTCCTCCGTATCGTACAGATAGGCCTCATAGCCGATGGCGGCGATCAAATCGTCCAGCACCTGAGCCGCCGGCTCGCGGCCCGCACGGTAGCTGATGCGGTTGATAAAACCACAGAATTCCGTCAACGGCTCAAGCTGGCGCGGTGCGAGGATCTCGGCGGTGGCGAGGGAGAATGCAGCCTCGAACAGCGAAGTGCGGTTTCTGGCCGCGGCCTCCCCCAGTCTCTCCAGAGTTGTGGCGCCCACCCCCCGCTTGGGTGTGGTAATGGCGCGTATGTAAGCCGGATCATCATCCTGATTGGCAATCAGCCTGAGCCACGCAGTGAGATCCTTGATCTCCGCTTTGTCGAAAAACGACTGTCCGCCGGACAGGCGGTAGGGAATCTTTTCATTGCGCAGAGCCTGCTCGAACAACCGGGCCTGATGGTTGCCGCGATAAAGAACGGCGTAGTCCTGATAGTGGGTGCGGTGCTGGAACTTGTGGTTCATCAGGCGCATCACGACCGATTCGGCTTCGGCGGCGTCATCCTTGGCGACCATGACCTGGATGGCGTCGCCCAAGCCCAGCTCGCTCCACAACTGCTTCTCGAACAGCTTGGGGTTGTGTGCGATCAGCGCATTGGCGGCCTTGAGAATGCGCACCGTTGAACGGTAGTTCTGCTCCAGCTTGATGAGCTTGAGGTGCGGGTAATCCAGCGTGAGGGCCTGCAGGTTGTCGGCCGAAGCGCCGCGCCAGCCGTAAATCGACTGATCGTCGTCGCCCACCGCAGTAAACGCCGCGCGCGGCCCGGTGATCAGCTTGAGCACGCGGTACTGGGCCGCGTTGGTGTCCTGGTATTCGTCCACCAGCACATGGCGCATGCGGTTCTGCCATTTTTCCCGGACCTCGGGCCGGGTTTCCAGCAATTCCGCCGGAAGCCGGATCAGGTCATCAAAGTCTACCGCCTGATAGGCAAGCAACGTCGCGGCATAGCGCGCATAAAGCCTGGCCCAGGCATGCTCGGCATCAGATTCTGCAGCCTTCAGCGCCGCGTCAGGAGATAGCAGACCGTTCTTCCAGTGGGAAATGCGCGCCGCGGCCTGACGGATGAGCTTGCGATCCGTGGTCTGCAACATCTCGGCCAGTATGCCTTGGGCATCTGCACTGTCGAGGATGGAAAAGCCAGGCTTGAGCCCGGCCAGCCGCGCATCTTCCCTGAGCAGTCGCAGGCCCAGGGAATGGAAGGTGGTGACGACCAGGCCCTTGCCCTCCCGTGCTTCCAGAAGCTTGCCGGCGCGATCCTGCATTTCCCGGGCGGCCTTGTTGGTGAAGGTGATGGCGGCGATGGAAGCGGTGCGGTAGCCGCACTCGCGAATCAGCCACGCGATCTTGTGGGTGATGACCCGGGTCTTGCCGGAGCCGGCGCCGGCCAGCACCAGCAGGGGTCCGTCCAGGTATTTCGCGGCTTCGCGCTGGGGGGGATTGAGTTGGGACAGCATGGGATGCAACCAAACAGTCGGGCAGGGATTGTATCATTCGGGAAACGGGACGCTTTTTGATGCCATGGCAACGTATGCGATAGGTGATGTGCAGGGCTGCTACGCGGCTATGCGCCGGCTGCTGGACAAGCTGGAATTCGATCCTGACCGGGACCGGCTCTGGCTGGTCGGGGATCTGGTCAATCGCGGCCCGGAGTCGCTTGAGGTGCTGCGCTTCGTGCGTGAACTCGGCGACGCCGCCGTCACGGTACTTGGCAATCATGATCTGCACCTGCTCGGCGTGTGGGCGGGCCACCGCAAGAGCCACGAATCGGACACGCTACACGAAATCTTGCAGGCATCTGATTGCGATGAGTTGATGCACTGGCTCAGACACCGGCCCATGGCCCATTATGAACACGGGGTGTTGATGACCCATGCGGGCGCATGGCCGGGTTGGACCCTGGCCCAGACCCTGGCCCATGCGAATGAGCTGGAAAACGCCTTGCGCAGCGATGACTTCCCTCCTTTGTATTCCCGGCTCTATGGCAGCGTTCCTGATACCTGGAGTGATGATTTGAGTGGGCCGGATCGGTTGCGGGTGATTACCAACGTATTTACTCGGATGCGGTTTTGCACTGCGCAAGGGGTCATGGATTTTCACCACAAGGGGCGCATCGGTACGCCGCCGCCCCAGTTGATGCCCTGGTTCGATGTGCCGGGCCGCAAGACTGAGGACGTACCTATCGTGTTCGGCCACTGGTCTGCCCTGGGTCTGCTGCTGCGCGAGGACATCATGGCGCTGGATACCGCTTGCCTGTGGGGCGGGCGGCTCACTGCCCTGCGTCTTGAGGACCGCCGGGCCATCCAGGTGGTTTGTCCGTCACTGAAACGCCCAGCATCCTAGCCACTTCGGCCTGAGCGGCCAGCGCCAGCGCGCGGCGGTCGCTGCCCCTCTGCACCGCGCCGAATTCAAGCCGCGCATGGATGGCGGGTGTGCCGACGACACGCCAGAGCGACTCGGCGAAACTCATCTGGTCGATATAATTCGGCGCATCACTGTGGCTGCCATCGGGCTGGCAGTAGCGCAGGGCCGCCGGGATTACCGGCAAACCCAAGTCGACTGCGGGCTGCAAAAGGGACGGCAGGAAGCGGCGGATATGCCTTCCGTCGGAAGACGTGCCCTCGGGGAACACCGCTACGCAGCCGCCCTGCTCCAATATCGCGCGCATCTCCCGGTTGATCCGCGCCGTGTCGGATCTCTTCGCCCGTTCGATGTAC
>JBAWGM010000129.1:0-2799 GCA_049592895.1 Thiobacillaceae bacterium
CCGCCGGACGAGCAGGCTTTTACCAGCGTGGCCATGCGCGAGGAGCCGAACTATCCGATCGAGAGCGGCAAAATCGTGTCCAGTCGGGGCCTGAGTGTTGCGGCGGAGGGCTTTGAGCAGCAATTCACCGAGTACCAGGTGCCCCATTCGACTGCCTTGTACAGCCGGCTCGATGGTCATCCGTATCTGGTGGGTCCGCTGGCAAGACTGAATCTGAACGAGGAAGCGCTGCCTGTCGCCATTCGAACCCTGATGGCCGAATCCGGGCTGACGTTCCCAAGCACCAACATGTTCATGAGCATGGCGGCGCGGGCCATTGAGATCCTCTACTCGCTGGGCGAAGCCCGGAGTCTGCTGGAAGACTATGAACGCCCGTCACGCCCGGACGTAGACGTGACTCCAAGGGCGGGAGTTGCCATGGGCTGTACGGAAGCACCGCGCGGCTTGCTCTGGCATCGCTACGAAACCGATGCCGCCGGGCGCATCGTGGCGGCGCGGATTGTCCCCCCCACCAGCCAGAATCAGGGCCGCATCGAGGAGGACTTGCAGCTGTCCCTCAACGCCTTCGGTCTGGAACATGAAGACAGCGCGCTGCGCCTGCATTGCGAAAAGATCATCCGCAATTACGATCCCTGCATTTCGTGTGCAACGCATTTCCTGCGGCTTGACGTGGAGCGGCCTTGACCTCGGTACACATATTCGGCATCGGCTCGCCTTCCGGTGACGATCAGGCCGGCTGGCTGGTGGTGGATGCGCTGGCAAATCGCCTGCCGCCCGGTGTTGAGGCGTTCCGCCTCGACCGCCCGGGCAGCGCGTTGATTGGCCTGCTGGAGAAGGCGGCGGGTGGCGTCATTCTGATCGATGCGATGCAGGGGAACGGGAACCCTGGAGACATTCATCACTTTGCCAATGATGAATGGGCGGACTATCGAACGGGTTTGTCTAGTCATGGCTTGGGTGTGTTCGAGGCATTAATGCTGGCCCGTGAATTGAGCTGTCTGCCGGAGAAGATTGACCTTTACGGCATGGAGATCGCTTCGGCCTTGCCTGGGGATCAACCGTGCGAGGCGGTTATTACAGCCGCAGAAAAACTCGCAAACAGGTTTGCAAACAACTGGCGCGGGCAGGATTAAGCCTCCACAAAAAACCACCGTTACCCTCGATTGCAGTATGACAGTTGACGCAGGTGATCGTCTGTTTTTCGGCCGGAGAGGACACCCAATTCGCTCGTGGTGATCTTCCGCTACGGCCATGAGCTGCCCGTCGGTCAACCCGCCAAGCAGGCATTCAATCGGCAGCATAGCGGTCGGCACGTCAATCCCGCGCAACCACGGTGTCATAAAGCCCGTAGTGGGTCAGACCCTTGTGGCTCTCGATTCCCGTATAGCGAAGCGACGCGTCTTCATAACGACGGAAGGCAAAGACGGCCTGGTTCATCTGCTCGGTGTTGAACACCTTGAGCCGCACGAGCAGATGGAAGTCCTTCACAGCCAGGCCGGTCACCGCCAGAAACAAGTCCGGTTCGAGTTTGGTGATCACATCCCGTAGCGTGTTCTCGCGGAAGTCCGTCAGGTACATGAACGCTGGAATGCGGGTGGCGAACTTGATCAGCTTCTCCTGAACCAGCTTGCGCTTGGACTTGTATTCCTTCTCTTCGGCGGTGAGTTCCTTTTTCTCCTTCGTCGTCAGGTTACCGTCCCTGGCCTTGTTCTTGAGTTCCTTGACCTTCTCGCTCTTGTTGATGATCGTCCCGATGATGTTGTCGCCCAGCGACCGCCACCCTTCGATGCGCTCCACGGCGGCCATGGCCTCGGGGTTGTCCATGATGCGCCGGAGGGTGTCGTTGTCCACGTTCACCAGCAGCGCGGACTCCCACTTGCGCGCCAGCAGTGTGGCCGAGGTGCCCGCCATCGCGATATCGAGGATGCCGCCCGCGTCGATCTGCGTCATGTTCGCGCCGTCGTAGGCCAGCACGGGCAGGAACGACACCAGGTCCCTGACCGCGTTCTCCGGATTCGGCTCGTTGGGCGACAGGCCGATCCCGTACTCTGGATTACCAACTATCTGATGAGGCATGGCATCGCCGCCATTGAAAGCCTTCGGCAACAACACCTTATAAGTGCTGATTAGATCGGCATTCTTGCTGACTTCGTTCCGGGGTATGTATCCGATCCTACGCTTCATCCTCTGAATGAGGTAAAGCGGCACGTCACCCGCGCGAGCCCGCTCGTGAAATTCCTCGTAGTTAGATGGGATGCCGAAGGGCGTGTCTCGGGACAGAATCGATGTAATGGATGGCTCGCCCTTCGTAAGGACTTTGTGCAGAATCGCAACCGACTGCGGGTCGCGAACAAAGACATCGAACTCACCAAGGTCACGAGTCGATGTTGCCGACACACCATCGCGCGTAATCATCACATCGCACTTTCCGCTGTAATCCTTCGACCAGAGGAAGTAACAGATTCCGCCCTTTATCTCCACGCCAGGGAAGGTCTCCTTTGACGCCGGAAAGTCCACGAGGTTGCGGAGGTGCCCACCACCAAGCATCGAAGCTCGGAAGTTGTCGAGTCCGCGACCACCAGCTAGCCAGCGAGATGGCACCACCATACTCAGATATCGAGGATCGAGACGTTGGGCCTGCTCCACAAACAGGTGATAGATCGAGGAATCGCTACTTCCTCCCGCTCCGCCCGTCATCTGATAGGGCGGATTGCCGATGATCACGTCGAATTGCATATCGCCTCCAAACAACTCGGCAAGCCGAGCTTTAATGTCGTCGGTGTGTATGAACGCATAGGC
>JBAWGM010000130.1:0-2311 GCA_049592895.1 Thiobacillaceae bacterium
GTTTATAAGCCCTCAATTAGGATGCACACTTTACGTTGGACCGCAAAAACTCCATGTCCGACGTCACGTTGGACGTTGCCTGTGTGGGCGAAGACTAGCTCATGGCCAGCGCGGTCGAGCGCGCAGACAGGGCACTCTACTCAGGCAAGCGGGCTGGGCGCGATCGTTATTTCATCGACGGTGTGGCTGACGCAACGGTTCACGATTGAGCGAAATCGGTATGGAGAGGAAATGGCCATAAATATTGTGAGGCTGGGCAGCGCCAGAAGGAGTAACGAAGGCTTGCGCATCGGTACGGTCCGGCGTCCTCCGCGCGGCGTGAGGAAGGAAGACTACGCATCGAAAGATATCTACGACCTGTGGTTCCCCAATCTTGCTCCCAGCGAAGCCCTGCTGAAGGAGGCTTCGCCACTGGGCGACGAAAGATCGTGGAAAGTGTTCAAGCGCAAGTTCCTGGCTGAAATGAAGTCGCCCCAGGCAAGGAGAGACCTGGATCTGCTCGCCGCGCTGTCGCATCAGACCAACTTTGCGATCGGGTGTTATTGCGAGGATGAATCACGCTGCCATAGATCGATTTTGAGAACGCTTCTGGAAGAAAGAGGCGCAGAGATTGGGTGAGTTCGATTCCCACACCACACCAGTCTGGTTGCAATAACGTTCCAAACCTGTGGTTTTGCCCAACTGAACCGGCGCTATCCACGATACTCAATCAAACGGGCCGCACGCGCGGACTGGGAGAGCTTCAAATGCGCAACAGCGACTGGTACTCACGATTTGCAAAAGCGGCATCCCATTTCTCCGGTCGGCCGAGAGTATTCAGCTTGGCCATCAGCCTGGTTGTTGTGTGGCTGGTGACGGGACCCATGTTTGGCTTTAGCGACACCTGGCAATTGGTTATCAACACAGGCACGACGATCATCACTTTCCTAATGGTATTCCTGATCCAGAACACGCAGAACCGTGACACCGAGGCGATCCAGGTGAAGCTCGATGAACTCATTCGGGCAACCAAGGGGGCGCACAACGCGCTGCTTGATCTGGAAGAGCTTGAGGAAGGGACGCTCGATACGTTCAAGGCCAAGTACGAGGCACTTGCGGCGGCGGCAAGAGCGGAATTGGGCCATGGCGTCGAGGACACCGGAACGCCGGAGACGTAACCGTAAGGCGCGTCGCGACGCGAACCGATGCTGATGCCAGGTTGAAAAAGTGGGCGTCGGAGGGCTCGAACGTGCGGCATATTGGGAGACGCATTGCGGCCCGGCAATTGTCGTACTAATGGTTATACTCAAGGCGTCGATCGGTGAACTGTTTATGGAGGAACGATGATCCACAAAGGAAGTTGTCATTGCGGTCGAATTGCTTTTGAGGTTGAAGGCGATATCAACCAGGTCATGGAATGCAATTGTTCCCATTGCAGCAGAAAAGGCTATCTGCTCTGGTTTGTTCCACGGGCGCAGTTTCGCCTCACTACACCCGAGGCGAACCTCAGCACCTACATGTTCAACAAGCATGTGATAAAACACCATTTCTGCAGAGTCTGCGGATGTGCCCCGTTCGGCTTCGGGAAAGCCCCGCAGGGTGAAGATACGGTTGCAGTCAACGTGCGCTGTCTGCCCGATCTCGACCGGTCGGGGCTTAAGGTCATGCAATACGACGGGCGGAGCAAGTGAAAAATCGTGGCCGCACTGGACAAGCCTTCTCGAGGCGGGTGGAAGACCTGAAGCCGCGGCCACAAATATCGAGGGCCAGGCCCCTGCCCAATTTGTTGGCCTGGGCGGGTCGCCAGGCGGGCCAGGCTGGGTCGCAAGCTTCGCCAGTGCTGCAGGCTGGCCGACAATCCGGCAAGTACATGGCCGTTCGGCTGGATCCTGTTTATTGGGCTAAATCGCCATGCGGAAGAATTCGGGCCGGAGACCGCGGAGCGTGGCAGCAGTTTCCGATGGGAAGCGTGATGCTTGAACTCAGACCAAGCTGTGAGAACTGCAACAAGCCCTTGCCGCCTGATTCCCCGGAAGCGCGCATCTGCAGCTATGAGTGCACGTTCTGCGCCAAATGTGTGGACACGATCCTGCGCAACGTCTGTCCGAATTGCGGTGGTGGTTTTGTGCCCAGACCGATCAGACCCTCGAAGAGCTGGAACGGCGGCAACTATCTGGGCAAGGACCCGGCGAGCAGTAAGGTCAGACCCGACTTTGACACCGCCAAGTAACACGCCCCTCGGAAGGCCGCATGGCGCAAAGCATTCGGCGAGGAAGCCGAAATCGGTGTGTATCTAGGCGGGGAAGGCGGTCAATCCAGATTCAGGATTGGT
>JBAWGM010000131.1:0-15902 GCA_049592895.1 Thiobacillaceae bacterium
CGCCTGCGACGAGGCCGATTCGGGATGCAGCCCGCGAAGCGAGGCGCGCCGCAGTGCCGGCCACTGCAAGCGGCTCGCGACAAAGGGATGCGCCCGAATCGGTCCGTCCCGAAGGGTTGCTGCGAGAAAGCGCGTCTGCTGCGTTGCGCCGCTTGGCAAGGGATGGCCCTTGCCAGCGCGCCGCGCCTTGCATCCATCACGTTCTCGCAGCAACGTAGGTGCGAAATTAGCGTTAACAGGCCCTAGTCATGACCGGCTCAACCCTCCGCCACCACCGCCAGCACATCTTCGCCGTAAGCCTCGATCTTCTTCACGCCCAGCCCCGATATCTCACCCAGTTCAGTGAGCGTCGCGGGTTTGCGCGCGGCGATCTCGCGCAGCGTGGCGTCGTGCAGGATCACATACGCGGGCAGGCCCTTTTCGTTGGCGGTTTTGCGGCGCCAGGCGCGCAGGGAAACGAAGAGCGGGTCTTCGTCGTTGTGGTCAACTGCCAGGCGGGTCTTGCTGCGTTTTGGGCGCGCTTCGATTACGCGCAGCCAGACCTTCTCCTCGCCACGCAGTACGGGGCGCGCGGCAGCGGTGAGTTTCAGCGCGCCGTAGGCGGCGTGGTCAACTTCGAGCAGGCCGCGCACGACCAGTTGCCGCAGCACGGCGCGCCATACCTTGTCGGTGTGCCCCGCGCCAACTCCGAATACGCTCAATTGACGGTGACCGAATTTTTGGGTCTTCTCGGTAGCTTTGCCGACCAGCACGTCGATGACGTGCCCGGCGCCGAAGCGCTGGCCGGTGCGGTAGATCGCCGACAGCAGCTTTTGCGCAGCTTCGGTGGCGTCCCACAAGGTGGGGGGGTTGAGGCACACATCGCAGTTGCCGCAGGGCTGGATGGCCTCACCGAAGTAGCCCAGCAGCGCGACGCGGCGGCAGCTCGCCGCTTCGCACAAGCCGACCAACGAATCCAGCTTGGCGTGGCCGATGCGCTTGTGCGCGTCTTCGGCGTCGGATTCGTCGATGAAGCGGCGCTGGGTGATCACGTCCTGCAGGCCCCACGCCATCCATGCCTCGGCGGGTTCGCCGTCGCGTCCGGCGCGGCCGGTTTCCTGGTAGTAGCCTTCAAGCGACCGTGGCAAATCCAGATGCGCGACGAAGCGCACGTCGGGCTTGTCGATGCCCATGCCGAAAGCAATGGTGGCGACCATGACGACGCCGTCTTCGCGCAGGAATCTTTCCTGATGCCGGCGGCGTGTGCCGTTGTCCATCCCGCCATGATAGGGCAAGGCGGTGAGGCCGGATTGGCTGAGTCCGGCGGCGGTTTCCTCGACTTTCTTGCGCGTGCTGCAATACACGATGCCCGCCTGGCCTTGATGGTCGCGCAGAAAATCCAGCAACTGGCGGCGCGGGTCGGATTTCTCGCTGATGCGGTAGCGGATGTTGGGGCGATCGAAGCTCGCCACGAATACTTGCGCGGCGTGCAGATCAAGCCGGGTGAGGATTTCGGCACGCGTCGCGGCGTCGGCCGTCGCGGTAAGCGCGATGCGCGGCACATCGGGAAAGCGTTCGTGCAAGGCCGACAGGCCGAGGTATTCCGGGCGGAAGTCGTGTCCCCATTGCGACACGCAGTGCGCTTCGTCGATGGCAAACAGCGCGATGCTGGCCTGTTCGAGAAGACCCTGGAAACGCGGCGTGAGCAGGCGTTCGGGCGCGACATACAGCAGCTTCAAATCCCCTGCCGCGAATGCGCGCTCGACCTGCACGGCGGCCGCGCCGTCGAGGCTGGAATTCAGAAACGCTGCGGCGATGCCCAGTTCCTTCAAGGCCGCGACCTGATCCTGCATCAGCGCGATCAGCGGTGACACCACGACACCGCAGCCCTCGCGCAACAGGGCCGGGATCTGGAAACATAGCGACTTGCCGCCGCCGGTAGGCATGAGCACCAGCGCATCGCCACCCTCGGCAAGCTGCCGTATGATGGCCTCCTGTTGACCGCGAAACTCCGGATAGCCGTAGATTGTTTGCAGGATGGAGAGTGGGGAGGCGGTCATGAGCGGAAATGTATTTAAGGATGCGTGCAGCATTTTCGGCGTAGAGTATCAGGGCCTGTTAACGCTAATTTCGCACCTGCGTTGCTGCGAGAACGCGATGGATGCAAGGCGCGGCGCGCTGGCAAGGGCCATCCCTTGCCAAGCGACGCAACGCCGCAGACGCGCTTTCTTGCAGCAACCCTTCGGGACGGGCCGATTCGGGCGCATCCATTTGTCGCGAGCCGCTTGCAGTGGCCGGCACTGCGGCGCGTCTCGCTTCGCAGGCTGCATCCCGAATCGGCCTCGTCGCAGGCGTGAAATTAGTGCTAACAGGCCCTAGATTCCCTGGTTGAAGAAGCGCTCGCAGCGCACCGCGCAGGCAAGTCCACTCCGCTTTGAAGCATTCGGCTTCTGCGGATTCTGGGCAAGATATCACCCCTTGCCCAACGATGTCCGCGGTCTCGCAGTCTGCGCCCCCTCAAATACGTGATTCTGAAGACAGAAGGCGACCTTCAGGCCGCCGAGTTTGCCGTCAACTCCAACATGTCGATAGTCGGTTTCGACCACTCCCATACATGCGCCGGGGGGTGGTCTTATGGTTGCATCAGCAATTCTAATTCGGGTATCATTGCGGGCTCATGTTTCGGCCTACTTTCCGCGTTGCGGCCTCGCAGATCGTACTGTGCAGCCTGGCAGGGGGGGTGGCCTATGGATGGGGAGGAAGGTCGGCCGCAGTATCTGCGGCAGCGGGGGGCGCCGTCGCCATGCTGGGCACCCTGATATTGATCCTGCGGGAAAAACAAAGCGAAAGGCATTCCGGCTGGAGTGCGGGGCGAAATCTGCTGCAGTTTTATCGCTCGGGGCTGGAACGTTTTGTCTTGGTGGGAGTGTTGCTGGGCGCGCTCTTCATCTATTCCGGATCGGTTCCGATGGCTGTATTGATGGGCTTTATCACTGCTCAGTTGGCGTGGCTGTTGCCGATATGGAAAGTTTGAACGGCGCCAAAGCTCTTGGTTATTGATCCGGCATGGATCAAAAACTCCTGGGATGTTTTATCTGGGCGGGCGCCGCCCAGATAAAACCTTCTAGAGATTTAGCACTATGTCAGGCGAAGTCCAAACCTCTGGCGAATACATCAAGCACCACCTGCAGAATCTGACCTTCGGCAAACATGCCGACGGCACCTGGGGCTTGGCGCACACCCATGAACAAGCCAGGGAAATGGGCTTCTGGGCGCTGAATATCGACAGCCTGGGGGTGGGGATCATGCTCGCGCTGGTCTTCACCCTGATGTTCCGTTCCGTTGCGAAGAAAGCCTCTTCCGGTGTGCCCTCCGGGGTGCAGAATTTTGTTGAATTGATGGTGGAATTTGTCGACGGCTCGGTGCGCGGTTCCTTCTCCCATCGCAATGCCCTGGTGGCGCCGCTCTCACTGACCATTTTCGTGTGGGTGTTCCTCATGAACCTGATGGACCTGCTGCCGGTTGACTGGCTGCCGCATTCCGCCGGCTGGCTGGGCATCCCCTTCCTCAAGATCGTGCCTTCCACCGACCCCAATGTCACTTTCGGCATGTCGCTTACCGTATTTGCCCTGGTGTTGTTCTATAGCGTGAAGATGAAGGGGCCGGGAGGCTTCTTTGCCGAACTGGCGTTCCAGCCTTTTCCCAAGTATCTGTTCCCGGTGAACCTGCTGCTTGAAGGCGTTGGCCTGCTTGCCAAGCCCCTTTCTCTTTCCCTGCGGTTGTTCGGCAACATGTACGCAGGGGAAATGATCTTCATCCTGATCGCTCTGATGTTCGGCGGCAGCATCTTCCTCGGCCTGTTTGGCGGCGTCCTGCAATGGGCCTGGGCGGTGTTCCACATCCTGATCATCACGCTGCAGGCGTTCATATTCATGACGCTGACTATCGTCTACCTGGACATGGCCCATACGGAACATCACTGATATCGCTTTGGCTACGCGCGTTTACTTAATTTAAATCTACAAACTCAAGGAGTAATTCAATGGATATGACTCATGCTCTGCTGTATATCGCCGGCGCCCTGATGATGGGCCTTGGCGCGCTGGGCGCATCGGTGGGCATCGGCATCCTTGGCGGCCGCTTTCTCGAGGGCGCCGCCCGGCAGCCGGAGTTGATTCCGATGCTGCGTACCCAGTTCTTCATCGTCATGGGCCTGGTCGATGCCGTGCCCATGATCGCCGTGGGTCTGGCCATGTACGTTTTGTTCGCCGTTGCTGGTTAATTGAGGAGCGGGCTAAGTGATAGCCTGCTGCCGCGGCCATTGGAGCAGCGCGCAGTTTGAAGCGCCGGCCGGCGCTCCTTTCGTCAAGGTAAGCAAATGAACATCAATGCAACACTGATCGGGCAGTCCATCACGTTCCTCATCTTCGTGTGGTTCTGCATGAAGTACATCTGGCCGCCCATCATGATCGCGCTCGATACGCGCAAGAAAACCATTGCCGAAGGCCTGGCCACAGCCGATCGCGCCAAGCTGGATCTGGAACTTGCGCGCAAGAGGGCGACCGAGCATTTGCACGAAGCCAGGAGCCAGGCAGCAGAGATCATCGCCCAGGCGGAAAAACGTGCGGCGCAGATGGTGGAAGAAGCCAAGACTGCAGCCAGGTCTGAAGGCGACCGCCAGTTGGTGGCGGCCAAGGCCGAGATCGAACAGGAAGCCAACCGGGCGCGCGAATCCCTGCGCGAGCAGGTGGCGAATCTGGCGGTGGCGGGCGCGGAAAAGATCCTGCGCCGTGAAGTCAATGCCCAAACCCATGCCGATCTGCTAAAGCAATTGAAAGCTGAGCTGTAAGCCATGGCTGAACTGTCCACTGTGGCCCGACCCTATGCCGAGGCGGTTTTCCGCCTGGCCAGGGATTCGGACGAACTCACGGCCTGGTCCGGTCGTTTGAAATTTGCCGCCCAGGTGGTGGCTGATCCGCAGATGCGCGTGCTGATTGCCGATCCTAACGTATCGGCCGGCCGCGTATCTGACCTGTTGATATCGCTGCTGGGCGCGAGCCTCGGCGACACGGGCGCCAACCTCATCAGGCTGCTGGCCAAAAACCACCGGTTGCCGCTGCTGGCCGAGATCGAGGCCCAGTTCGAGGCGCTCAAGGCTCACGCAGAAGGCAAGCTGGAAGCGCACATCATCAGCGCACTGGACATGAGCGACGCCCAGGTGAGCGAGCTGGCCGGTGCGCTCAAGACAAAATATGGCCGCGAAGTCGAAGTGTCCGTCAGTGTAGACCGCGCCCTGATCGGTGGCGCGGTGGTGGCGATCGGCGACCGGGTGATGGATGGCTCGGTGCGCGGGCGCCTCCAGAAGATGGCCTTCAGCCTCAAGGATTGAGTTTTTTTATACATACGGGACCGACCCAGTCGGAGACAAGCATGCAACTGAATCCAAGCGAAATCAGCGAACTGATCAAGGCCAAGATCGAGAACCTGGCATCCGGTTCCGAACTGCGCACCCAGGGCACCATCGTGTCGGTGACCGACGGCATCGTCCGCATTCACGGGCTGTCCGATGTAATGGCGGGCGAAATGATCGAGTTGCCCGACAACACATTCGGCCTGGCGCTGAACCTGGAGCGGGATTCGGTTGGCGCGGTGGTGCTGGGGGACTACGAGCATATCAAGGAAGGCGACACCGCCAAGTGCACCGGCCGAATTCTGGAAGTGCCGATTGGCACGGAGTTGCTTGGCCGCGTGGTCAACTCCCTGGGCCAGCCCATCGACGGCAAGGGTCCCATTGCCGCCAAGTTGTCGTCCCCGATCGAGAAAATCGCTCCGGGCGTGATTGCGCGTCAATCCGTGAACCAGCCGGTGCAGACCGGGCTGAAGTCGATCGACTCCATGGTGCCTATCGGGCGCGGGCAGCGCGAGTTGATCATCGGCGATCGCCAGACCGGCAAGACTGCGGTGGCCATCGATGCCATCATCAATCAGAAGGGCAAGAGCGTTTACTGCATCTATGTGGCGGTGGGCCAGAAGGCCTCCTCTATTGCCAACGTGGTGCGCAAGCTGGAGGAACACGGCGCGATGGAATACACGATCGTCGTCGCCGCCACCGCCTCCGATTCCGCGGCCATGCAGTACATCGCGCCTTATTCCGGCTGCACCATGGGCGAGTACTTCCGCGACAACGGCATGGATGCCCTGATCATTTATGATGACCTTACCAAGCAGGCCTGGGCCTACCGTCAGGTGTCGCTGTTGCTGCGCCGTCCGCCGGGGCGCGAAGCCTATCCGGGCGATGTCTTCTACCTGCACTCGCGCCTGCTGGAGCGGGCCGCGCGCATCAATCCGGCCGAAGTGGCCAAGCGAACCGGCGGCGCGGTGACCGGCAGGACCGGCTCGCTGACCGCGCTGCCGATCATCGAAACCCAGGCGGGCGACGTGTCCGCCTTCGTCCCGACCAACGTGATTTCGATCACCGACGGCCAGATCTTTCTGGAAACCGATCTGTTCAACGCCGGTATCCGTCCCGCCATCAACGCCGGCCTGTCGGTGTCGCGCGTAGGAGGGGCGGCGCAGACAAAGGTGATCAAGAAGCTGGGCGGCGGTATCCGCCTGGCGCTGGCGCAGTATCGCGAACTGGCGGCGTTTGCCCAGTTTGCCTCCGATCTGGACGACGCCACCCGCAAGCAACTGGAGCGCGGCAAGATCGTTACCGAGCTAATGAAACAGCCGCAGTATTCGCCGATGAGCGTGGCGGAGATGGCACTGACTCTGTTCGCCGTCAACAACGGCTACATGGACGGGCTGGACATCAAGAAGGTGCTGCCGTTCGAGGGTGCGCTTCACGCCTACGTCAAAGACAAGCACAAGGACCTGCTCGACGCGGTCAATGCTTCCGGCGAAATGACGGGCGAGCAGGAAGTCGCGCTAAAGGCCGCCATCGAGTCCTTCAAACAGACCGCGGTCTACTGATCGGGAGAACCGGCGATGGCCGTAGGCAAAGAAATCCGGACCAAGATCAAGAGCGTGGAAAACACGCGCAAGATCACCAAGGCCATGGAAATGGTGGCGGCGTCAAAAATGCGCAGGGCACAGGAACGAATGAAGCACGCCCGTCCCTACGCCGAAAAAATTGCCCATGTGGCGGTGCACATGGCGTATGCCCATCCGGAATACAAACATCCGTTCATGTTGCGCCGCGAGAGCCCCAAGCGGGTCGGCCTGATCATCGTTACCTCCGACAAGGGCTTGTGCGGGGGTTTGAACACCAATGTGCTGCGGCTGGCGGTGAACCACATGAAGTCCTGGGAGGGCCAGGGCATACAGGTGGATGTCACCGCGTTTGGCAACAAGGGCATTGGCTTCATGCAGCGCTCGGGCGCCGGCGTCGTGTCACAGCTCACTGCACTGGGTGACTCACCGCACATTGAAAAGCTCATCGGCCCGGTGAAAGTAATGCTGGATGCCTATGTGGAAGGGCGGATCGACGCGCTCTATCTGGCATATAACCAGTTCGTCAACACAATGAAGCAGGAGCCGCAGTTGAGGCAACTGCTGCCGCTGGAACAAGCGGCGGGTGATGAGGCGGAAAGACTGCAACATCACTGGGACTACATCTACGAACCGGACGCCAAGCCGGTGGTGGACGGATTGCTGACCCGTTATGTGGAGTCGCTGATATACCAGGCGGTGGTGGAAAATGTCGCCTGTGAGCAGTCCGCCCGCATGGTGGCGATGAAGGCGGCGTCCGACAACGCCAAGAATGTGATCGATGAATTGAAGCTGGTCTACAACAAGACCCGTCAAGCGGCGATCACCAAGGAATTGTCGGAGATTGTCGGCGGCGCCGCCGCAGTCTAGACGGCGGCAAGACGGCCGGGCGAGACTAATATGAGCGCAGCGAAACTTGCGATGAGAGCAAATTGCCAAACCGGCGCGGCGTTGTTTAAGGAATCTAATTTTGCTTAGGAACAAACCATGAGCGACGGAAAAATCGTACAGATCATTGGTGCAGTGGTGGATGTGGAATTTCCCCGTGAGGCCATACCCAGGGTGTTCAGCGCCCTCAGGATGGACCAGCCCCAACTGACTCTGGAAGTGCAGCAGCAACTGGGCGACGGCGTGGTGCGCACCATTGCGCTCGGCTCGACCGACGGCCTGCGGCGCGGCATGGCGGTCGGCGATACCGGCGCCCCGATTCTGGTGCCGGTCGGTCAGGCTACGCTGGGGCGGATCATGGACGTGCTGGGCGAGCCGGTGGACGACGCAGGCCCGATCGCCACCCAGGATCGCATGCCCATACACCGGAAGGCGCCGGACTTCGCCGATCAGGCCGCAAGCGTGGAGATACTTGAAACCGGCATCAAGGTGATCGACCTCATCATGCCGATCGCCAAGGGCGGCAAGATCGGCCTGTTCGGTGGCGCGGGCGTAGGCAAGACGGTGACCCTGATGGAATTGATCCGCAACATCGCGGTGCAGCACTCCGGCTTCTCCGTGTTCGCCGGCGTGGGCGAGCGCACCCGCGAGGGCAATGACTTCTATCACGAAATGAAGGAAGGCGGCGTGCTCGACAAGGTCGCGCTGGTCTACGGCCAGATGAACGAACCGCCGGGCAACCGCCTGCGCGTGGCGCTGACCGGCCTGACCATGGCGGAACACTTCCGCGATGAAGGCCGCGACGTGCTGTTCTTCGTTGACAACATCTACCGCTATACCTTGGCCGGTACGGAAGTGTCTGCGCTGCTGGGCCGCATGCCTTCCGCGGTGGGCTACCAGCCCACCCTGGCGGACGAAATGGGCCGCCTGCAGGAGCGCATCACCTCCACCCGCACCGGCTCCATCACGTCCTTCCAGGCCGTGTACGTGCCAGCAGATGACCTGACCGACCCCAGCCCTGCGACCACTTTCGCCCACCTTGACGCGACCCTGGTGCTGTCGCGCCAAGTGGCGGAACTGGGCATCTATCCCGCGGTGGACCCGCTTGACTCGACCTCGCGCATTCTTGACCCGCAAGTGGTCGGCGAAGAGCATTACAACGTCGCCCGCGCGGTCCAGGCCACCCTGCAGCGCTACAAGGAGTTGCGCGACATCATTGCCATTCTCGGCATGGATGAACTGGCTCCCGAAGACAGATTGGTGGTGGCCCGCGCGCGCAAGATCCAGCGCTTCCTGTCGCAGCCCTTCTTCGTCGCCGAAGTGTTTACCGGCGCCCCCGGCAAGTACGTATCGCTGAGCGAAACCATCAAGGGGTTCAAGGGCATCGTCAACGGCGAATACGATCACCTGCCCGAGCAGGCCTTCTACATGGTGGGAGCGATCGAAGAAGCGGTCGAAAAAGCCAAGACTGTCCAGTAAAGGTAAGCAATGGCAATGACACTCCATGTCGATATCGTCAGCGCAGAAGCCTCCCTGTTTTCGGGGACAGCCGAATTCGTCGCCGTGCCCGGCGAGATGGGCGAACTGGGGATCTATCCCCAACACGCCCCGTTGCTGACGCGCATCAAGCCCGGTGCGGTGCGGATCAAGAAGGCGGACTCGGCCGAGGAAGAACTCATCTATGTGTCGAGCGGCATACTGGAAGTGCAACCTTTTATTGTCACCATCCTGTCCGACACGGCTATCCGCGGCCAGGATCTGGATGAAGCTAAAGCCCTGGAGGCCAAGCGGGCGGCGGAAGAAGGCATGAAGGACCGCTCCTCCGCCATGGATTATGCCAAGGCCCAGGCCGAGCTGGCCCAGGCCGTTGCCCAACTGGCGGCAATCCAAAAGCTGCGCAAGCGCACTTGAGTCGCCGCCGCCTTGACTGAACGCAAAAGCACCTGCGGCGGCCTGGTCTTTCCTGCCCGCATACTTTGACGGCCTATCTCGACCAAGTAAACTAGGATAAGCGGGGTAGCGGCTGCCAATGGGGGCGGGGCCGGGTTGTCCCCGCACCCCAAGGTCGCTTCCGTCCGGATGGACGCGGATGTAGTCGGATCAACAAGCACAAAGGGGGCACAGATCTTTTCCCAACTGGCCAGACTGGCCAATCGCCTTCCCTGGGCGCTCCTTGCACTGGCCGGATTCTGGGTCATATCAAGCGGTCTATATGGACTGGACATTCAGCAGCATCTGACGCTCAGTCCCGGCTGGGATTCGCCGCGCAGTGGATCGGCGCTCGCCTCCGAGCGGCTTCGCACCCTGCTCGGCCGGGATGAAACCCCGGTCATCGTGCTGTTCAGCCCGCGTCCCACAGGTCCGCGTCGGGTGGACGCGCCAGACTATCGTCGGGCGGTCGACTCTGCGCTCAACACGCTGGTCGGCTACCCGCCCGTCAGCAGTGTGCTGACTTACTATTCCACTGGTAATCCGCGCTTCAAGTCGCGCGATGGCGGCATGACCTATGCCATGGTCAATCTTCAGCGCGGATCAGACGAAGGGGTTGCGGCCTATCGTGAATTGCGTCGGCGACTCGTCAGCGACAAGCTGAAGGTCGGGCTGGGCGGCGAACTGGCGACCTATGTCGACGTGCGGGAGCAGCTCGACCATGACCTGAAAATGGCCGAATTCGTCAGCTTCGTCCTGCTTGCGGTCCTCCTGGTTTGGGTGTTTCGTTCCCTGGTAGCGGCCGTGCTGCCTTTGCTGGTGGGCATGGTGACGATAGTGAGCAGCCTCGCCTGGCTCAAGCTTGCGACCCATTACACCGAGATAAACGTCTATGCGCCGAATGTGGTTTCTATGCTCGGATTGGGTCTCGCGGTGGATTACAGCCTGTTCATGGTTTCCCGTTTTCGCGAAGAGTTGACGCTGAAGAAATCCGAAGACGAGGCGCTAAGGATCACGATGCTGACCGCAGGCCGCACCCTGATGTTCAGCGGCCTGACAGTGGCAGCCAGCCTGTTCTGCCTGTTTTTGCTGCCGCAACGCTTCTTTCACAACATGGGGCTGGCGGGGGGCATTTCGGTGGGCAGTGCGATGATGACCGCCATCCTGTTTTTGCCCGCCATGCTGTCGGTGCTGGGGCGCAAGGTTGACCGGCTGGCACCGCCGTTCCTGAAGCCCTGGTCGGCGCGCCTCGGCGAACGCGGGCACTGGTACCGGTTCAGCAATTTTGTGATGCGCAACGCGCGCACCGTGCTGGTCGTTTCAATCGGGGTGCTTGTGCTGATGGGTCTGCCAGTCAAGGACATGAGGGTGGGACCGGCGGACAGCCGGTCGCTACCGCCCAGCGCCGAGAGCCGCAGGGTGCAGCAAAGCCTGGAGACCCATTTTTCGACCGGCGAACTCAGCCCGATCGTGGTGGTGGCGACCTCGCGGGGCGAGCTGACGTCGGCGGCGGATATCACCGCCCTCTACCAGCTTACGGAAGGCATACGCGCGGTGCCCGGTGTTTCTCGGGTCAGCGGCCTGACGAGCCTGGACCGGTCCTTGGGACTGACCGACTATCAACTGCTGTACAGCCATCCCGATCAGTTTCCGCAGGCATCCGGGGCGCTGCAAGACTTCAGCCGCAAGCACAGCACCCTGATTTATGTCGACTACAAGCCTGACCCGACCTCGCCACAAGCGCGCAACGTGGTCGCCCGTATCCGCGCATTGCCCACGCCGCCCGCCCTGCAGGAAGTGGTGGTCGGTGGCTTCCCGGCGTTTCACCTCGATTACCTGGACACACTGCGTGCGAGGGCACCCTGGGTGGTCGCCGCCATTGTAGTGGTGATTTTCGTGCTGCTGTTCCTGATGTTGGGAAGCCTGTTCGTGCCTGCCAAGGTGGTGGTGACCAACCTGCTTTCCTTGTCCGCCACGTTTGGCGCCCTTGTGTGGATCATTCAGGAGGGGCATCTGTCGAGCTTACTGGGATTCACCCCGCAGGGGGCGCTGGATGGCACCATACTTGTCCTGATCTTTGCCAGCGCGTTCGGACTCTCGATCGACTACGAGGTCTTTCTATTGTCACGGGTGAAGGAGATGTGCAATCTCACCAAGGGCGATAATCTGGTATCGGTATCCACTGGCATGCAGCGCAGCGGCCCCATTATTACGAATGCCGCGCTGTTGATCGGCATTGTGCTAGGCTCGTTCGCCATGGGGGAGGTGGTATTCATCAAGGCCATCGGCCTGGGGCTCATGCTTTCGGTTGCGGTTGATGCCACCCTGGTGCGGATGCTGCTGGTTCCCGCCACCCTTTGCCTGATGGGCAATCTGAATTGGTGGGCGCCCAAGCCTCTGCTCAGGGTCTATAAGCGCTTGCATCTTGGCGAGGAAACGGATCTTGAGGAGAAACATAAATGACAAAAACCTGGCGCACACTGGCCACGCTGGCGCTATTCGCGGTTGCACCGAGGCCTGGCGTTGCGGATTTGACCCTTACCGGGTTCAGCACCATCAGCACTTTTGGCAGGCCCATGTCAAACCAGGAGCAAATCATGATTCACAAGACCTCGATCCGGCGTGATTTTACGGATCGAGGCAGGGCCTATACCCATCTCTTTGACCTTGCCACGCGTCAGGGCGTAATCATTGACCCTCTGTTCCGTCGCGCCGAAGTTTACGACCTGAGCGCCTTGAAGGCTAACGTCGAGGTGAGCGCGCCGATCGACAGATTGAAACTGGATATCGAGCGCACAGGCCGTCAGCATCCCCTGCGCGACTGGACCTGCAGCGAATACAACTTGACCGTGAGTATGCCTGCCGTGATGGGAAATGAAGAAATCGTGTTCAATTTGAAAGGCCAGGTCTGGCTGGCCGAAGACGCTCGCGAACGCGCCGCGGTGAAAGACCTGATCAAGATTGTCCAACGCCCGGATTTCTTTCTGGCCGTCCCTCAGATTGCCAGGACCATGCCTGCGCAGGCCCGGGCCGTGAGCGAACTCATACGCAAACTAGCGCCGAAGGGGCTGCCGTGCGCCGGGCAATTCGATATCAGTTACGAAGGCAACGGCCCGCTGGCCAATCTGGCGCGAAAACTCCCGACCCGGCTGGCACTCGAGTTCCAGAATTACTCGACCAACCCTATCCCGCCGGAAGCGTTTGCCATTCCGGCTGGCTACCAGAAAGTGCAGGGCCAGTTTCCAGTGGGTCTTCCGCGCTGATCAAATCTCCGCGAAGCCGGGCTCCTGCTTGATGTCGTCGTTTCACCCGGCAAAGCCCATGTGCCGGCTGCGCCCGTTCAGGCTTCGGTGACGGGCAGCAGCCAAGACCGCCGGACTTAAGCTCATTCCTGGATTCTGGCTACCGCTGTCGCCCCTCCCTGCGGGCCTATTGGTTCGCAGTGGCGTTCTCCACCCGAGGCCCCAGCGCCGCCATCTGTTCCTGCCTGCGCGCTTCTGCCACCGCCTGCCCCAGTTCCAGCACGGCTTTTGCGTAGTAGGCCGAACGGTTGTAGCGGGTGAGAACAAAGAAATTTCGGCTGCCCAGGAAATACTCGCTGGGGGCATCGCCGTTTTGCAACTCCACCAGGGCGAATTTCTCCCACGGCGGAATGGGTGCGAGGGGCCTGGCGCCCAGAGCTTCCATCTGCCAATAGTCAAAGCTGGGCACGATGTCGGGTTCCAGCAAGGTAGTGAGCCTGGCGTTATCTACATCTACGGAAATACAGGGCGGCAGGTTGCGAGCCCAACCATGAAGAGCAAGGTAGCGGGCCACGGAGCCAATGGCATCCGCCGGGCTTTGCAGATTGACGCGGCCGTCGCCATCGAGGTCAGCACCGAAGCGGTCGATATTGTCCGGCATGAACTGAGGCATGCCGATCGCGCCGGCGTAGGAGCCGTGCACAGAGAGAGGCGCGCACTGAGACCTTGCGCACCAGAGAAAGAACTGCGCCAACTCACCGCGAAAATAAGCTGAACGATCTTTGACCCCTTTCGGGAAATCAAAGGCCAGGCTGGCGAGCGCATCCAATACCCGATAGTTGCCGCTGTATTGCCCGTAGAGGGTTTCCATACCCAGAATGCCCATGATGACGGGTTCGGGCACGCCATACAGATTGGCGGCCAGCGCCAGCGCGGCTTCGTTCTCGCTCCAGAAGCGAGTGCCGGCCCGGACATGTTGCTCATTGATAAAGTGGGCGCGGTATGACTGCCAGTTCTTGCGCACGCCCGCGGGCAGCGGCTTGATGGCATCGCGTACCGAATCCAGCTTGTGCGCCTGTTGCAAAGTGGTTCTGACATACGCAGGGTCCAGGCCCAACTGGGCCAGTTCCTGCGCAAAGGCCTCAATTTCCGGCCGACCGGCGTAGGTTTCGACCACCGGCGGTTCCCTGCGTTTCACTTTGTGATGCTTTCCGTGCCTGGCCCAGGCCGTATGGCCGGAACTCGCCAGGACCACCAGCAGCATCACCGTCGATAGGGCCCGTTCAGGAATCAAACTCGGTCTCTTGATTGCAATTGAGAAAGGCATTGGCGTCGGAAAACGTTGCGCTGGTCGCACCCACCGCTTCGAGAAAGCCCTTCACGCTGCGTCCGCCCCGTTCAAGGTAAGAACTGAGCGCGCCCAGTCTGTCCCTGTGCAGCATGAGGATGGCGTAGTGTGTGTGCTGTGGGTCTTTCGCCACCACGGCCCGCGACTTGCCGCGCGCGCGGCACAGACCATCGACCAAATCGAGCGGCAGCAGCGGCGTGTCGCAGGGACTGACCACCAGCCAGTCGAAACGGGCCTTCTCCAACCCTGCAAGCACTCCAGCCAAAGGGCCAGGATAATCCGGCAGCGTGTCAACCAGCACCGGATAGCCCCGGCGCGCGTACTCGTCCAGATTGCGGTTGGCGCTGATCAACAGCTCTTCCACCTGGGGTGCGAGCCGGGCGATCACGTGATCGATCAGCGGCTTGTCCTGAAACATCAGCAAGCCCTTGTCCTGGCCCCCAATCCGGCGGCCGCGGCCGCCGGCAAGGATGAGGGCGGAAACCGGAAACGGGTCATCGAACATCGTTCGCGCTTTCTTGACCAGCTTCTTGATAGAGCCAGAAGTGCTCATTACGGTCACCCGGCCGAGCGCCATCCCAGCGCTTGACCCAGTGCTGACCTGGTGGGGTTGGCGTCCTGCGCTTGCCGTAGTACATCAGCCATTTGCAGTCGGGTTTGAGCGGAGAGAAATCCAGGCCGGTATGATAGTTGAGCAACGCCCGCTGGGTGGGTGGCACGCCACGGGTGGTGACGCACTGTGTCGCACCGATCCGTTCCTTGATCTGGCCGGCCATTACTTGGTAGCCGAGACGCCGATCGAAGGCCGGCAGCAGCAGGATCATCAGCAGCAGCCAAACGAAGCTCATGCCCGCCACCCAGATCAGTATGGGCCTGATCGCACTGCGCTTGATGCGCGGCGTCCACGCAAACCAGGTCAGCGTAAGCAAAGCGCCGAGCGCCATCGCCCAGTAACGTATCTCAGGATGAGGGGGGACGCCTAGCTTGGCCAGACGTCGGGCCAATTGAGCGGGGCTGCCAAATTGCCAGGCAGCAAAATAAACCCAGATAGCCAGCGCGAAAAAGCTGAAGACCATCACGCCAAACCATAGAAGGGCATGGGCGGCACCGCGACGCAATCTGAGCAAACCTGCGCCGCCGAGCAGGGCAAGCGGCGGCAACAAGGGCGTCATGGACAGTTCATTGGGGTCCAAAGTCAGACTCAATGCGCCCAATGGCAACAGCAAGACAGCCGCCGGGATGACGATTGCCGGAGTGCGCCAATTCCTGCGCGCGCTATACAAGGCCCACAGGGCCATTGGCCAGGCAGGCCAGGCAAACCAGAGCAAATTTCTGGCAATGTAGCCAGGCCGATAGACGACATGCTGGTCGGACACAAACACCAGGCGCTGGCTGAATTCGGTCCACCAGGCTGCCAGCAGATGTCCCTCCCGTTGGTGCAAGGCCCACAGCCGCAGGCCCATAGGCAGAAGCGCGCACGCGAGCAGAAGCAGCCACCCTCGGCGAACCGGGGCGCTGCGATATTC
>JBAWGM010000132.1:0-2383 GCA_049592895.1 Thiobacillaceae bacterium
GGAATACGTCCTCCAGATTTGACGGCCGGTGCAGATAGCGCAGGCCGGTCCGCGTCTTGAGGCTGTCCAGCGCCGGGGCTTCGTCCCCGACGTAACAGAACAAGGTTTCGCCGGCTATTTCCAGTCGGGTGCAAAGCGCTTGCCCTTCACTTGTCCAGCCCAATGCGCCCTCGCCAAAGACTTCAATGACATGCGCTTCGATATGCTGGCGAATCATTTCCCGAGGTGACCCTTCGGCAATCCTGACGCCATGATCAATCACGATTAGCCGGTCAGCCAGGCGCTCGGCTTCATCCATGAAATGCGTAGTGAGCAGTACGGTCTTGCCTTGGGCGATCAGGCTGCGCAGACCCTGCCACATTACGTGGCGCGCCTGGGGATCCAGGCCCGTGGTGGGTTCGTCCAGGACGATCAGGTCTGGATCGTTGATCAGGGCGCGCGCCAGAGTCAGCCGCCGCTTCATGCCACCCGACAGCGTGGTCACCTTATCGTCGGCCCGGCTTGCCAGACCGGCAAACTCCAGCAGTCCGGGAATGCGCGCCGTGAGCAGGCTTTCAGGCAAACGGAAGTAGCGGCCGTATACCTGCAGATTTTCGGCCACAGTGAAGTCCGGATCCAGGCTGTCCGTTTGAGGCACTACGCCGATGCGGATGCGGGCTTCGCGCGCGGCCAGCGGGACGGGCAGGCCCAGACATTCAATCGTGCCCGCATCGGGTTCGATCAGACCGAGCAGCATCTTGAGCGTCGTGGTCTTGCCTGCGCCATTAGGCCCCAACAGGCCGAGGCATTCGCCGGGCGCGATGTTCAGGTCCAGGCCGCGAACCACTTCGGTGCCTCCGTAGCGCTTGACGAGGCCCTTTGCCTCTAGCAACGCCACGCGCTCTCCACAATAACAGCCAGTTCCTTGAGCTTCTTGTGGAAGTAGTGATCGGCGCCGGGGATGACGGTTAGCGCGGCCCCGCATGCCTCTGCAAAATGGCTGACTGCATCAACCGGGACGAGTTCATCCAGTTCGCCATGGATCAACAGGGTGGAGGACGGGACGGGCTGGAAGGTGTAAAGATTGACGGCGGGCGCGACCAGCAGGAGTCTTTCGTGGGCCAACTGTGTTGCAACTTGATGCTGCACGTATGCTCCGAAGGAAAAGCCTGCCAGGTAGATCGGCAGGCCCGCATAGTGGCCCATAACGAAGTGGATGATATCCAGCATGTCCCCGGATTCACCCGCACCCTGGTCGTATTCGCCTTCGCTTTGACCTACGCCGCGAAAATTGGGACGTACCACGACCATGCCCAGCCCGTAGGCGGCCTTGGCAAGCGTCTGGACAACCTTGTTGTCCATGCTGCCGCCATGCAAGGAGTGGGGATGAGCGATAAAGGCCACGCCACGGCGGTTCTCCACCGGATCATTGACCAGGGTTTCCATGGAACCTGCCCGGGTTCCAATTCGTAACCTCGAACGATTCACAGGATTTGCAAGCGCTTGACGATGCGTCCGTGCCGGAGATGTTCCTCGATGATCTCGTCGACGTCAGACTCGTCCACATAGGTGTACCACACCGCCTCCGGATAAACCACCAGCAGCGGCCCCTGGTCGCAGCGGTCCATACAGCCCGCAGTATTGATGCGGCACTTGTCCGGGCCATTCAAGTTCAAGTGCTTGATCTTCTTCTTGACGTAATCCCTCATGGCCTGGCCGCCGGAGGCGCCGCAGCACTTCGCTCCATCGTCCCGTACATTGGTGCAAAAGAAAACGTGATACTTGTAGTGACTCATCATTCGTCGTACTTGGCTGCATTGCCGCGCGCCTTGTCCACCGGATATTTCTGACCATTTAGTTCAATCTTATCCGCGGCAGCCTGCAGCAGGTCCATATCCAGCAGATCGGCCAGGCGGATCAGATAGATGAACACATCGGCGATCTCCTGGCGCACCTGCTCACGCCGCTCGGGAGGGAGGTGAGCGCTCTCTTCCGGGGACAGCCACTGGAATCGCTCCACCAATTCCCCGGCTTCGGCGATTAGCGCCATGGCCAGATTTTTCGGAGTGTGGTAGTGCTCCCAATGGCGCTCGACGGCAAACGCGCGGATGCGCAGCTTGAGGTCATTCAGACTGGCCAGGGATGGTTGACTCATCATGACAGAATGATAGCGCAATCAGACTGAGGCAATTTCTTGCCATGCTTGTCAGGAAATCGTCGGGAATGCCAGTAATGCAGCATTGCGACAGATCATCCATATCTTGAAGCCCAGGCCCAATGCTATATGCGCCAAGCGTTGAAAGCACAATAGGCAAGTGGCTCGAAAATTGCTCATCATGTCGGAAATTGTTGGATTAATAGCTTCACGCCGGCCTCTGGCATAATACCGGCCTTAAACCGTGTT
>JBAWGM010000133.1:0-2469 GCA_049592895.1 Thiobacillaceae bacterium
ATGACGCCTCCTACCTGCCGAAGGCACCATGGCTCAATCCCTGGGCCGTCTTGGGCTTGGTGCTGCTTGCAGCACAGATCATATTGGGCGGCTGGGTCAGCACCAATTACGCGGCGCTGGCCTGCCCGGATTTCCCCACTTGCCAGGGCGCATGGGTCCCAAACATGGATTTTGTTCCGGCATTTACGTTGCGCCGGGAGTTGGGCATGGACAGCCACGGTAGACTGTTGACCCATCAAGCCCTGACCGCCATCAACTGGACTCACAGACTCGGAGCTCTGGTTGTGTTCATGTACCTGGGCTGGCTGGGCTCCAAGATGCTTAAGATCCCCGGATTCAAACTGATTGGGATGACCGTTCTGGGTTTGTTATCCGTACAGGTGTTGCTGGGAATAACCAACGTGCTGGCTGGTCTGCCCTTGCCCGTCGCCGTGGCTCATAATGCAGGCGCCGCCTTACTGTTAATGACCCTGGTTACCCTGAATTTCAAGCTGACTGCGTGAGATGAAAGCATGACAAGCACCTTAATGATTAATCAGGCCGCCTGCCGCATCCAGCAGTATCTCGCGTTGTGCAAGTTGCGGGTAGTTTCACTCATTGTGTTCACCGCTGTGATAGGGATGTTCTTGGCAAGCCCTGGCATGGTGCCGTGGAAGGTGCTATGGCCCGCGACCGCTGGCATTGCCCTGGTTGCGGCAGCCGCGGCTGCCTTTAACTGTCTGGTGGAGCAGAAGATCGATGCGGTGATGGCGCGAACCCGTGCGCGCCCGTTGCCTCGGGGTGAGCTATCGAGTGCGCATGTGCTGATCCTGTCCGGACTGATCGGCGGGGCTGGACTCTATCTTCTTGATGTCTTGGTCAACCCACTTACCATGTGGCTGACACTGGCCACTTTTGTCGGCTACGCGGTGGTTTACACGGTAATTCTCAAGCCTCTCACCCCGCAGAATATTGTCATTGGCGGCGCTTCAGGCGCCATGCCTCCGATTCTGGGGTGGGCGGCTGCAACCGGCACCGTAAGTCATGATGCCCTGCTGCTATTCCTGATCATATTTGCCTGGACTCCCCCCCATTTTTGGGCCCTGGCTCTCTACCGCCGGGAAGAATATGCCAGAGCCGGACTACCCATGCTGCCGGTGACACATGGCGAGAAATTTACCCGGCTGCATCTCCTGCTTTACACCCTGATCCTCTTTGCAGTCAGCCTTCTGCCGGTGGCAACGGGCATGGGCGCGTTGATTTATGCGTTTGCTGCCGTGGCGTTGGGCGCCCGCTTTATTCAGTATGGCTGGCAATTATGGCGTAATTATTCAGACGCCCTGGCGCGTCGATGCTTCCGCTTTTCCATCTCGTATTTGAGCCTGCTCTTTGTTGCACTGCTGGCCGATCATTATTGGCCGCTACATTTTTCCGCGCGGATATTGTAATTGGAGATATTCAGACTAGTTTGTGCTAAAGTGCATGGGGTCATCTTATGCTTAAGTGACTTACTCCATGATCCTTTCGCGCACTAGTCAGTACGCAGTACAGGCCCTCATCTACATGGCTACTCAGCCACCTGGGGCGCCCGTGCTCAACAAGGATATCGCGGTCAAGTTGAACGTTCCGGCACCTTATCTCGCGAAGATCCTGCAGGGGCTTGCCAAGGGTAATTTGCTGTACTCATTTCGCGGTCGCACCGGTGGATTTTGTCTGCGGGAAGACGGCGGGAAGATAAATCTCATGGACATCATCCATCAGACAGAAGGGCCAAACTTCACTCAAAGCTGTCTCCTGGGGCTCAAGAAGTGTTCCGATGAGACGGCTTGTCCACTGCATTTTCGCTGGGTTCCGGTAAAGGAAACAGTAATTGATCTATTGCAGGAGACTTCGCTGGAAAAGCTCGCCAAGGCCGTGGAGTCAGGCAAGTACCGGTTGGCCGATTTACCGGGAGACATGTTACTCCGGCCGGTAGATCAGCAATGAGCGCCAAGACGGCACACCATTGTCGCCAAGAAGTCCCTTGGTCAACGCCTGATGACGCATAGATTAGCCAAGGAGCCGCCTAAATAAGCCCCCTGTTCTTTGGTTTCGCGTAGAGTGCGTAGTGTGATCTTTTTACCAGTTCGTGCGGGTCTTGCGTATATTCAAGATTCATCTGTGCCGCATCTCCAATGAAATATATTCTTTTCGGCTTGGTGAGCCTGGTCCTGCTGACGGGATGCGATCAAAACGCGCCGCCCCCTCCCGCGGCCTTGTTTAATGCCACCGACATCAGTGGCGTTCCCTGGGGCAAAGACTTCAAGCTGACCGATCACACGGGCCGTGGTCGACGCCTTAATGATTTTCGCGGCAAAGTCGTGGCCCTGTTTTTTGGGTACACGCACTGTCCCGATGTATGCCCCACCACCCTGTCAGCGTTCGCAATGGCACTCAAGCTGATGGGCAAGGACGCGCGACGGGTTCAGGTTTTGTTCGTTACGGTTGATC
>JBAWGM010000134.1:0-1667 GCA_049592895.1 Thiobacillaceae bacterium
GTTGCGGCCTGGGAGATTCAATGATGAAGGGATACCTGCGGAATTTGCTGGCGGTGGCGATATCGGGAATCGTGCTAACCATCGCCGGGTGCGGTGGTGGAGGCGGCGGCACCCATTCCACTACCCCGCGACCCACAGTAGTCGTTGCCCCACTTTCCCTTCCTGGGCCAAACGCCGTGGCGTGCAGCAACGTTGCGCAGGATTTCAGCCGCGTAGCGCCAGGTGAGGACGCCAGGGCTTACTGGGATGGCTCGCCCTCGGCAGGCGGCGCGCCGCAGTATGTGACGGATCTGCTCACTGACCCCGCGGATACTCTTTCAGTCACAGTGACGGCGCCGAACGACTCCAATCTTTACGGGGCGTTTGCCGGAAAGCAGGCTTCGTTTGTGTTGCTCGCCTGCTATCCGACCGTCGCGAACAATCCGCGTGCCGATTATCCGCTGCCAACAGGCAGCGTCGTGCCGCACATGCAAACCGGCGCGGATCCACCGCTATTTGCGGACGCCACGGCTCGCTATCCGATGCTCGTGTTTTCGCATGGCTTGAACAGCAGTCCTCTCTCCAACGATGATATTGCGGCGATGTCGGTATTCGCCAGCTACGGCTACATCGTCGTTGCCCCTTTTCACGGCGATCCGCGCTTTGCCAACCTCAAGGTCGACGACCTCATTGACGCTGTGACGGTCCTGGCGCATCTAAGCGATTTCAACGCGCTGCAGGCATTGCGGCCGCTATCGATGTCGGCCGCAATCGACCTCATGCTCAGTAATCCGCAATGGCGTGACCATGTCGACGCAACGCAAATCGGCGGATTCGGGGCGAGCATGGGCGGCGAGGCAATGATGTTGATGGGGGGTGCCAGGTTGACAACGAGTTTCGGACTGTCGTCGACCCAGGTAACCGTCGATCCGCGTTTCAAGGCGGCAGTGGGTTATGTGCCCTATTTTGGGCAGCCGTTCCTGCCGGCGTTCGGGCGCGATCAGGAGGGACTCAACGGCGTCGCCCTGTCGTATCTCGCCATCAGCGGGACGGCGGATACCACCGCTCCGATCATCATGACGCAGCAAGGCATGGCCCGGCTCTCCGGGACGCGCGAACTGGTTTCGCTGGTCAGAGTGAAGCACGAGTTCGATGTAGCATCGACCAACGACATCTTCACCTGGTCACTCACGTTCCTCGACGCGGAGGTTCGAGGGAATCAGGCTGCGCGCCAGCAGTTGTCGACGATGGCGAGCGTCGCAGGCGGGGGCGACGATCGTGTGGTGATTCCGTATAACGGTCTATAAGGGCCTCAGTTCCTTCTAGGCAGCATTCAGAGCAATAGTGTGGCGGCTATCAGGCCTCCATTGATGGCCCCCTGGATCGGGCAAGTGTGCAAGGCGCTACAACAAATCCTCCAGGAATATCGGCGTGCCCAGCAGTTCTATTTGCGGCCGCTTGCCGATAATTTCAATTTCCGCCCCGTCTGCAAATTGCAGGTAAAGCCTTGCACCCACTTTTCGTCTAAAGGGGAGCGGAATGAGTTCATGCCTGATGCCGCCGACCTCCAGAAATCCTTCGGATATTGTGTTGGGTAACGCAGGCAACGGCCCGGATGCCGCCGAGTGCCACATGATCAACTTAGCCTCATTGCTCCAGACTGTACCGGGATCCTTGCCTGGTTTGCC
>JBAWGM010000135.1:0-1577 GCA_049592895.1 Thiobacillaceae bacterium
GCTCCAGGATCTCGCCATAAAAAGGCTGGTCCGGGTCTTGGGTGATTTCGTAGTGCGCGCGGCGCAGTGCTTCTTCCACGTATTCGGTAAGCATGGTGGCCTCCTGATTTCGTCTAATTCTAACCCGCACGCCCAGACCCGCGAACGCCGGCGCCATCCAGAGATAGCTGCGGTACAGCACGAACTGCTCCTGAATACGCACTGCGCTCAGCTCGGTCGCAAACAGCAGCCACGGCGCAAGCAGTGCAAATCCCAGCAGCCCCAGCCGCCCGCCCCGCCAGATCAAGGTGACGGGGAGCAGCGGATGCACTATGAAGGCGGCGAAGCCTTATCCCTTAGAAAGTCAGGCGCCGCCACGGCAGTTGCGCTACCAGCACCCCAACCCTTTCGTCCTCCGACTTGACTGGACACAAATTCTGGTTAGACTGGTTTAATCAAAATTGGAGAACGAGATGGAAACACTCAGCCTGTTCAATGCCAAAACCCATTTCTCGCAATTGATTGAAAAAATTGCCAGCGGCGCAGAGCATGAAATCCTGATCTCGCGCCACGGTGTGCCCGTGGCCCGGCTCGTGCCTGTGGCAAGCATCGATGCCGCCAAGCGGATAGGCATCGCCGCCGGCCTGTTTGCCGTACCCGACGACATTGACGCGGACAATGCAGAAATTCTGCAACTGATGACGGGCACAAGCCATGCGCCTCTCGCGCAGCGCAATGGCTTAAGCTAGTGCCATGGGTGTCTGACCCCTTTTTCCCCTTTTTCCACCTTCATAAACTTCTCACCATCCCGCGCGACCTTGCGCGCGAAGATCCTACACTCGCGCAGCGCAATGGCTTAAAGCAGTGCCATGGGTGTCTGACCCCGTTTTGCTTGTTGGCGTGCTTTCCATTGCGGCCCCGGAGTAAAATCAAGCAGAAGCAATTTAACGAAGGATCGAATTCATGTTCACCATCTCTTTTTCGCAGCAACTTGAATCCGAGATCATCGCGGCGGCGCGCCGCGCCGGTATGCCATTGGATGAGTATCTGGCGATCGTATGCGCAGACGCGCTATCGCTTGAGATCGACCGCGCCCGGCTCGATTCGTATTTGGCCGGCACGCCCGGCGTCCTTCATGAGAAAGCGCAGGGCTGGCTTGCCGATCTTGCGGCGGGGAACCGCACCGAGTGCCCACGCTGATCTGGCATCCGGATGCGCTTGACGATGTAGCCAGACTCTATGACTTTCTGGCGCCTGCCAGCCCTTCCGCAGCGCAGCGGGCGGCTTCAGCCATCAAGGACGCCGCGGACAGGATTGCGGACAATCCCGGCCTCGGAACTCCCCGCGCCGAATTTCGAGAATGGCCCGCGAAGTTTGGCCGTAGCGCCTATATTCTTCGCTATTTCGTTCTGTCGTCCGGCGACGTGCTGATTACCCGTGTCTGGCACAGCAGAGAGCAGCGCCAGGGATAAAGCTGGGAAAAGAAGATGGATTTGGTGTCTTACCCCATTTTGACGGCGGACCGGGTTTACCCGGACATCCTGGCAGGGAGCTGGCTTGCGCTTGCATAACATTCGCCATGCGCATTTTCACTCACC
>JBAWGM010000136.1:0-2378 GCA_049592895.1 Thiobacillaceae bacterium
CGCTTGGAGCATCCGCATGCCTGGCGAAATACTCATGCAAACCATGAATGACTTCCCAATGGTCGTCGGTGAGGGTGAGTCCTTCTGCCTTTGCAACTTCCTCGGCCTTGCCCGGCGACCAGTCCAAGGGCGCATGGGGGAAAGCCGGATTGGCGACGTCGACTTGCGTCTCTGCGGTAGAGTTCATCGTTGTCGTCTCCTTCCGATCATTCGGGCCTGACGCCCTATTTATAGGACATGGGAAATGCCCATCACCCAAAGCCTCGCCTCACGCCCGCGATCGCGAATCAGGCTGCCGGGGGTCGAGTTGCGCGACTGGGGTTTCATCGGCATGGTTCCTCGCCTGCAAACTCATGCCATCGACCCCGATTCGACTGGTTTGCGCTGGCGACGGCAGGCCGCCCCAGGATACATTCACTGCGGAACTGGTCTATAAAAGATAATAAGTTTCATTTGTAGATTTGATGTTGTGATTGACAGTAAAGTGCCTGTTTGGAGTCCAGCAGATCTGCACCAACAGCTGGCTGGCGCGCACCATTTCTCCATTCTCGATGTACGCAATGAGGATGAATTCGCCCAGTGGGAAATCGAGGGCAAGGCGCCGGTTCGCAGCCTCAACATTCCTTATTTTGAGCTACTCGACCTTCAGGACGAGAAAGAGGAAATCGCCACGGCGGTGGCACGTGCCGTGCCCCAGCACCTGAAGAACAAGTTACCGGCGGGGGCGAGCCGGTGCTGGTGGTATGTGCCAAGGGTGATACCTCACCGCACGTTGCCGAGGGGCTGCGCCGGCAAGGCTATAATGCCTTCAACCTGGAGGGCGGCATGGCTGCCTGGGGCGACCACTACGAGATGCGACCGATCGTGGAGTCCGCACGACTCGCCATTTTTCAGATCAGCCGCCCGGCCAAGGGCTGCTTGAGTTATGTGATGGCAAGCGGCGGCGAAGCGCTGGTGGTTGACCCTGCGCGCCATACCGATAGCTACATGGGTCTGGTTACCGAGCAGGGTTGGCGCGTCAAGGCAGTGATCGACAGCCATCTTCAGGCCGACCATGTGAGTGGCGGTGTCGCCTTGGCGCGAAGACTGCATGTGCATTACCGGCTGCATCCCTATGACGCCATCCACCCCGAGGATCTGCTTCCCGCAACCTTCCCCTACCGTTACCTGGAAGACGAGTCTGTCTTCCCGCTCGGCGAGATAACCGTGCGCCCGCTCCATGTCCCCGGCCACACGCTCGGCATGGTCAATCTGCTGGTCGACAACCGCTACCTCCTGAGCGGTGACACCCTGTTCATCGACTCCGTCGGCCGCCCCGACTTGGCCGGAAGAGCCAAAGCCTGGGCGCCTTTGCTATACCGTTCCCTGCAACGCCTTCTGGCGCTGCCCGATGAGACCATGGTTCTTCCTGCCCACTTCGGCAGCATGAGTGATGCCGATGAGCATGGCTGCTACTGCGCCAGCCTTGGCGCCCTGCGCCGCGGTCATAATAAAGGTCTGCGCAGGGTGGCTGCAGGGGAGGCGGCATTCACCGCCTACGTTCTGCACAGCCTGCCGGAACACCCTCCAAGTTACGACGAGATCAGGCGGGTCAACACCGGCCTGATCGAGGTGGATGAAATGCGCGCCAGCGAGCTGGAGCTGGGTAAAAACCGTTGCGCCCTGTCGCGTCCTTCGGGGGAACGGCGTCTGGCGGCCTAGCACGCGGGGGCCGAGCCTCACTCGTCGGTTACGCTGCTCTGGCCAGTATCATTGAAAGCAGGACAGAATGACTATACAGAGTCAAAATGCAAGAATCACTGTTCGTTGAAGTTTCAATAGGCCTGGGCACGGATATGACGGGGTCAATTCATTAGAGTAGAGATGTACCGCGGTAGCTGTAGGTTTTCTACAATGGGACCATCGAGTCCTATTACCTAACTGGAAGCATGGCCACCTTGGACAACCTGCTCAAACTTATCGGCACGCCGCGCGACGGCGCGTTGCTGCGCTTCTCACTGGGCAATGAGCTATTGAAGGCCGGGGAAGCAGTGCAAGCCGTCGTTCACCTGCGCGTGGCAGTCGAAAAAGATCCCTACTATTCCGCAGCATGGAAGATGCTGGGCAAAGCCTTGGTCGATGCAGGTCAACCAGGGGAGGCCCTTGACTGTTATCGTCAAGGCATCGCGGTCGCCGAAGACCGGGGCGACATTCAGGCCGCAAAAGAAATGAGGGTGTTCGTCCGGCGCCTTGAGCGCAGCTCCGATTCCGCCTAGCCCATCTTTCTCAACTCGCTGCTGGTTACCGCTGATTTTGGCCGTGTGCAGCACGCAAGTGGCTGATGTGTAATGAGGCGATTTCGGGAAGTGCTTGTGGTGGAGACCTTGGTGCTTGGCAGG
>JBAWGM010000137.1:0-2571 GCA_049592895.1 Thiobacillaceae bacterium
TCCCTGTCGCCCGATTCTTGTCCAGCCACTTGGCCGCGACGGGCGTATGAACTGGAGCCAGAGACGCAGGTGGTTCGGTGGCTTCTGCGACAGTCAAAGGAACGTCCTGTTGGGCAGGAGCCTGCACTTTGATGTCTTCGGCAAATGTTTCCAAGTGCCCGGCCGGGTTTTCTTCCCCGAGTGGAACAGACCACAGATCCGTTTCGCTGAAATGAAGTCTGGTTTTGCGCATGCGGCGCCAGCGCCACGCGAGCAGCGCGCCGGCAGTCAACAGGGCAAGGCCGACAAGCCAGGACAACCACGGATTGCCACTCGCGGCGACAGGTTTGGGCGCGGGACGAGCCGCCTGAGTCTTGCGGGCAGCCTGATCCAATTCTGCATTGCGCCGTTGCAGATAGGCCAACTGCTTCTCCAGGTAATCCAGCTTGCGGTTCAGTAACGCGTCTTTATCCGCCACTTCCGCGCTGCCCGGCGGGGAGACCTGGTCCTTGCCCGGAGACGGCGGACTGGCGCCCATACGCAGGCCTGATGGCGCAGTGCCGGTTATGGCTTGGTTGCGGCCGGACACAATCAGGCGGGGGCCTGATCGTGCCAAGCGTGGATGAGAGGCGTGATGAACGTGTGTTCGTGCCGGTCTTGCGCGGGAACGGGCGGCAGCCCGGTGACCCGCCGTCCTGGCTGCGCGGACGGGGTGCGCGAGGGGAATTGGGCGGCCTTCTGCCTGGACCTCGACTTTCGGCAGGGCCGGAGTTTCCATGATGACGGGTGGATCAAGCAGCACCATGTATTGCCGGGTCAAGCGCTGAGGACAATCGGAAATCACGGAAATGGCCACTGCGGGCTCGTTCACCGAGTGGCGAGAGGTGAGGAGCAGACGCGCACCACCCGCCTGCCGTTGCAGCACGATGTTGATCCCCGCCACGCCCGGCAGGCCGCCGGCATTGTCGGCCTTGACCTCAAAGCAGTTTTCTTCAATCACCTCGCCCGGCCCGGCCAGCACCGGGATGCTGGCTTTAAGAGGCTGGCCCAGGTAGGACTGAAGCTTGATTTCGCCCAGGCCAAGCGCCAAAGACGCAGCCGGGGCTGCCATCAGGCAGCCCAGCAGGCTCGGCAAGAGTTTGTGCATTGGCGGCTTCAAGATCGTGTGCTGGTTCGGGTCTATGGATGATTTGCGGGTCCGTGGCACCTAATCTTTAGCCGGCCAACACACAAATCCAGACAACCAGGGCATTTAACAGGCTCAGCAGCACTGCGGCGGAGCCCATATCCTTGGCCCGTTTGGCCAGTTCATGGGCTTCCGGGGAAGCTTTGTCCACTACAGCCTCAATTCCGGAGTTAAGCAATTCAACCACGAGAACCAGCAGAACCGTCCCCGAAAGCAGGGCCTTTTCCACGCCTGTTTTCCCCAACCAGAAGGCCAAGGGAAGCAGAATCGCGGCCAGCATGGCTTCCTGACGGAAGGCATCCTCATGACGGAAGGCGGCGCGAAAGCCATCAATGGAATAGAACAGCGCGTTCCAGATGCGCCTGAACCCTGTCTTGCCCTTGAACGAGGATGGGGAGGTCATGCGCCGTGATTATGCCGCAAAGCGGTTTCGGCCCCATGGGGATTCGCACGCAACGGGGACAGCGTGGCGCTGCGGGGATAGGGTGTTTGAGGGGGCGAATAATTGATTCGCGCCAAGGATTGCACGGTCTGCCCTGTTAAAACGTCTAATTGGTGGTGCGGCAAACGACCTGGCCATTCCGCGCCAAGCCAGAGTAGCGGCGCGGGCAGGAGTCAAGCGGCCTTGTACGTCAGATCCAGTTCCCGTGCGGCTTTCACATCGTCCAGTCTTCGTACCGGCTGGGTGTAGGGTGCGCCCTTCACCAGATCGGGCTGGTTGCAGGCTTCGTCCTTGATCTTGATGCAGGCATCGACAAAGGCATCCAGGGTTTCCTTGCTTTCCGTTTCGGACGGCTCGATCAGCAGGCACTCGGGCACCAGCAGCGGAAAATACGTGGTGGGAGCGTGAAATCCGTAGTCGAGCAGACGCTTGGCGAAATCCATCGCGCTGACGCCCGTCTCGTCCTTGAGCTTTTTCAGGGTGACGATGAATTCGTGGCTGGCGCGCCGCGTCGGGTACGCCAGTTCGAACCCGCCGTGCTGGAGTCGAGCCATCAGGTAATTGGCATTGAGGGTGGCAAACTCGGCCACCCTGCGCATGCCTTCGGCGCCCAGCATGCGGGCGTAGATGTAGGCCCGCAGAAGCACTCCCGCATTACCCCCGTTGGCGCTCATGCGCCCGATCGACTGGGGCAGGTCGGATTCGGTGGCGTTGCGGTACTGTCCCCGGTTGTCGATGACCACGGGCACCGGTAGAAAGGGAAGCAGGCGCTCGGCCACTCCCACCGGACCCGCACCCGGGCCGCCGCCGCCATGTGGGGTGGAGAAGGTCTTGTGGAGATTCATGTGGATCACGTCGAAGCCCATGTCGCCGGGCCGCACGAGCCCCAGTATGGCATTCAGGTTGGCGCCATCGTAGTAGAGCAGGCCACCGGCATCGTGAACGATCTTCCGCATGTCCTGGA
>JBAWGM010000138.1:0-2916 GCA_049592895.1 Thiobacillaceae bacterium
GCGGTTCGTCAGGTGGCTCAGCACAACCAGGATGCGGTGGCGATCCTCGTAGAACCTGTCCAGGGAGAGGGTGGGATCAACACTGCCGCCGGAGACTACCTGGTCGAATTGAGAAAGATCAGTGACGAATTCGGGCTGCTGCTGATGCTGGATGAAGTCCAGACCGGCATAGGCCGCACCGGGCAGTGGTTCGCCTTCCAGCATACCGGGATCATGCCCGATGTCATGACCCTGGCCAAAGGCCTGGGTTCAGGCGTACCGATCGGAGCCTGCCTGGCAAGAGGCGCGGCAGCCGAGGTCTTCAAGCCGGGCAACCATGGATCCACCTTCGGCGGCAATCCGCTTGCCTGTACGGCGGCGCTGGCCACACTGGCGGCGATCGAAAAGGAAGACTTGAGAAATAATGCCCTGCGCATTGGCCAGCGCATCGTTGACGGCTTGCGCGCCGGCCTGGCTGCTGTGCCCGGCGTGGTGGAGATCCGCGGCCAGGGCTTGCTGATCGGAGTGGAACTGGACCGGCCCTGCGGCGAACTGGTGGCACAGGCCAGGGATCGCGGCTTTTTGATGAACGTGACCGCCGACAATGTGGTGCGGCTGCTGCCTCCGCTGATCTTGAAAGAGGCTCAGGCGGACGAGATGGTAGCGGTCCTGGCCGACCTGATCCCCGCATTTCTCCGGCAGGCGGCCTGATCTTGGTCAGACATTTCCTTCAGTACAAGGATCTCACCCGGGAAGAACATGAGTACCTCTTCCAGCGGGCGCGGTTTATCAAGGCACGCTTCAAGGCCTACGAGAAATACCATCCCCTGGCGGATCGTACCCTGGCGATGATTTTCGAAAAGAGCTCGACGCGGACGCGTCTGTCTTTCGAAGCGGGCATGCATCAGCTCGGCGGCGCAGCGATTTATCTCAACACCCGCGATACCCAACTGGATCGCGGCGAACCGGTCGAGGATGCCGCCGAGGTGATCTCGCGCATGGTCGACATCGTGATGATACGTACCTTCGAGCAGGACATCATCGAACGCTTCGCCGCTCATTCGCGCGTGCCTGTGATCAACGGGCTGACCAATGAATACCATCCATGCCAGGTGCTGGCCGATGTGTTCACCTACATTGAGCACCAAGGGGATATTCGCGGCAAGACCGTGGCTTGGGTGGGCGATTCCAACAACATGTGCAACACGTGGTTGCAGGCAGCCGAGGTGCTGGACTTCAATGTGCATGTTTCCACACCGCCCGGATATGAGGTCGAACCGGAACGCGCGGGCCTGTATGGCACCGATCACTACGAAAGTTTCGTGGATCCGATGGACGCGTGCAAAGGCGCCGATCTGGTGAGCACGGATGTGTGGACCAGCATGGGTTTTGAGGCAGAAAACGAAGTGCGCATGAAGGCCTTTGCGGACTGGCAGGTGGACGGCGACATGATGAAGGTGGCGCACCCGGACGCCATGTTCATGCACTGCTTGCCCGCGCATCGCGGCGAAGAGGTGGCGGCCGACGTCATAGACGGGAAGCAGAGCGTGGTGTGGGATGAGGCGGAGAACCGTTTGCACACCCAGAAAGCGCTGATGGAATATCTGCTGATGGGCAAGCTTGATCATTGAGGTGAAAGGGCCATGAACTTCGTTTACTTCAAGGACATGGACTCTCTCTATCTGGAGTTGAGTCCGGAAAATGCGGATCATGCCTGGGAGGCGCACCCTGGGGTGGTGCTCAACCTGGCCGCTGATGGGCGGATCGTGGGAATTGAAATCGAAAAGGTCAGCGAAAAATCGCGCATGGACTTGCTCAAGGTTGCCAATTTTCCCGGCCAGGTCGAGGTGATAGACCGGAGTCAATCGGGTAGCACCCATTAGCCGTGCAGATTATCTGAGTGTGAATCATGAGTGACGTAAAGAAAGTTGTCCTCGCGTATTCGGGCGGGCTGGATACCTCGGTCATCCTGAAGTGGCTGCAGGATATCTATCAATGCGAAGTGGTGACCTTCACCGCCGATATCGGGCAGCGCGAGGAACTGGAGCCGGCGCGGGCCAAGGCAAAAAAGTTCGGGGTGAAGGAGATCTTCATCGACGACCTGAAAGAGGAGTTCGTGCGGGATTTTGTTTTCCCCATGTTCCGCGCCAACACGGTCTATGAGGGAGAGTACCTGCTTGGGACTTCCATCGCCCGCCCGCTCATCGCCAAGCGGCTGATTGAAATTGCCAATCAGACCGGCGCAGATGCCATTTCCCATGGCGCGACGGGCAAGGGCAATGACCAGGTGCGCTTTGAGTTGGGCGCCTACGCTCTGAAACCCGGCATCAAGATCATCGCCCCCTGGCGCGAATGGGATCTGCTATCACGAGAAAAATTGCTTGCCTATGCGGAACAGCACGGCATTCCGGTGGAAATGAAACATCGCCAGGGCGGCAGCCCGTATTCCATGGATGCCAACCTGCTGCATATATCCTATGAGGGACGCCACCTGGAAGACCCGGCCGCCGAAGCCGAGGAAGACATGTGGCGCTGGACGGTTTCCCCGGAGAAGGCTCCGGATGCGGCGGAGTACCTGGACATCGAGTTTGAACAGGGTGATCCGGTTGCGCTTGATGGCGATCGGAAGAGTCCGGCGACGCTGCTCGGCAGGCTTAACCAACTGGGCGGCAAGCATGGCATCGGCCGGCTGGACCTGGTGGAAAACCGCTACGTGGGGATGAAATCGCGCGGCTGTTATGAGACGCCCGGTGGAACCATACTCCTGAAAGCGCACCGGGCCGTCGAATCGCTCACTTTGGACCGGGAGGCCGCTCACCTTAAGGACGACTTGATGCCACGCTATGCCAGTCTGATCTACAACGGTTACTGGTGGAGCCCTGAGCGTCGCGCGCTTCAGGCGCTGATTGATCACACCCAGCAGCGGGTCAATGGATG
>JBAWGM010000139.1:0-1814 GCA_049592895.1 Thiobacillaceae bacterium
GTTTAGGGTCGCCTTTAGCTTGGCATCACAACGATGTCAAGCCCATTCGCAGATATCTTTATGGCATGACTAATGCATCTTCAATTACACAAGATAAAGCATTGGGCAGAAATGAACTCCAAACAGATCCTAGCGGCAGTTGCCTTCATCGGCGCTGCGATGGCAAGTCAGTCGGCCCTGGCGAAGACGGTTCTCGTTGCCGGCAAAGATGCCCAGAAATTTCGCCCCGAAATGCGCGTCAAGGAGAGGCACGCCCAGTTCAAGACCACGCCGACACAGGCAAGTGCCCATGGAGTCACGGTTTCAAAGAGGGGAAAAATCTCCCTCGCGCCCCTGCCTGTGGACATCTATTTGCGGCCGAAGGAAAAACCGACAGTGGCTTTCACCACTCCCTGTATCGTGATCGGCAAGATGAGCCATGGCTTCCCCCCAATTATCGCGTTCGAGACGGCCGTGTTCCAGATGATAAGCAATGTAAACGACTCCAATGTCCTGCCGGCAAACCTGGAGCCAGTCTGCCGCTAAGTCGGCCACGCATGACCACCAAAGCGAGGAACCCCAGTCTGACACTTGAGGCAAGCAATCTGGATCAGGACTTCCTCCCGACAAGATCCCTCCGGGGTGGCCTTTTCGCTTTTCTGGCTTCTGTATAGGTTGCTCTTGGGGTCTGTATTGAGCGGTCCTGGGGTCGGTATTGAGCGGCACTTCCTTCTGATGCGTTTCTCGATCTGTATTTCCGGCCACCACGTCTCCCCTATGGTTCTTGCCATTTCACACTTACACTGCTTTCATCCATATAATCTCCAAGGCATTAGCTGCGGCAGACATCAAAGTGGCCAATAATTGATTCACCAAAGCCCTATGGAGAACACCAAATGAAAGCGGTCCTGCAAGAAGTGCTCAAGGCAAACACAATGAACAAGTTTTTGTTGGTCTGCGTGGTCGCATACGCTCCTTTTGTACTTGCGGATAAATTCACGCCGGATTCCAAATTGGTTCAGATGTGTGGCGCCTGCCATGGAGTTGATGGAAATAGTCCTCTGCCAAATGTTCCAAATCTTGCTGGACAACTGCAGGGATATCTCTTACAGCAATTGCTAAGAGAAAAGGAATTCAAAATACATGGGCGCGTAAGTGAAAAAATGGGATCTGAAGTAGACCAGATGTCAGAAAGCGACATTCGCAATATGGCTAGGTACTACAGCGAGCAAGAACTAAAATCTTCTACTTCAGACGAATCTCTTGATCCAGTCTTGATCGCGAAGGGCAAAGACGTCTTTAAAAGGCAAATTACGAAAAGGGTAGGTCTTTCTTGTGGAAATTGTCATGGCGATAATGCTGAAGGTGAAGAGAATCGTAGAGCGGTGGGTCTCGTAGATTTCCCGCGTCTTGCAGGGCAAAAGCATGATTATATAGTGTCAAGACTAACGAAATATGCCAGTCGCGAGGTGGGTTATGGCTTGCTTGGCATGAATGTCGTTGCTGAATCATTGACTGAAGAGGAAATTAATGAGCTTGCAGCGTACCTGTCCAGTTTGAAGTAAGTCTTATAGAGATACCCGAGTCACTCGCTGCATACCAGTTGCCAGGAAAACACAAAAGGAACAACCGTGACAGATTTGGCCCCGATCAGCGTGTATTGGCGAGCGTTGGCGGGCACGTTATCGATAAAAGAAACAACGGGTTTACACAACTGAAAATTCGCGTGGCGGCAGTTCGATTCTGCCTTGGCCACCACCCACAACGCGCACTTCGGCCACTCCTCGGGATGGCCTTTTTGCTCTATGGGTCACCATCACGCCGGAGTCCGCGTG
>JBAWGM010000140.1:0-6451 GCA_049592895.1 Thiobacillaceae bacterium
GGGTCATGAAGGGAGGCCCTGAGCGAATGGGCGGAAATAAGCTCGGCATCAAGAATATCAATGGTGGCGAGGCCTAACATGGCGCTCAACCTCGCTCCCTTCGGTCGCTGGACTCAGCCCTTCGGGCTTCGCCGGTTAGCTTTACGTTAGCCGCCGCGCTTCTCCATCGGCACAAATTCGCGCCGCGGCGGCCCCGTGTAGAGCTGGCGCGGACGACCGATTTTGTGGCCGGGTTCCGACAGCATTTCATGCCACTGCGCCACCCAGCCCGCGGTGCGCGCCAGCGCAAACAGGGCGGTGAACATGGGGGGCGGAATACCCATGGCGCGAAACAGGACGCCGGAGTAGAAATCCACATTGGGATAGAGCTTCTTTTCGATGAAGAATTCATCCTGCAGGGCGATGCGTTCCAGTTCCATCGCAATCTTCAACCGCGGCTCGTCGTGCAGATCGAGCGCGTTCAGCACTTCATGGCAGGTTTCCCGGATCACCGTCGCGCGCGGGTCAAGGTTCTTGTAGATGCGATGGCCGAAGCCCATCAGGCGGAAGGGATTGCTCCTGTCCTTGGCGCGCTTGATGTATTCGGGAATGCGCGCTACATCGCCGATTTCTTCCAGCATGTTCAGCACCGCCTCGTTGGCGCCGCCATGCAGCGGCCCCCATAGCGAGGCCATGCCCGCCGCCGCGCAGGCAAAGGGGGTCGCCCCGCTGGAGCCGACCAGGCGCACCGTTGAAGTGGATGCGTTCTGCTCATGGTCGGCATGCAAAATAAAAATCCGGTCCATGGCGCGGGCCAGCACTGGATTGACTTCATGGTTCTCGCACGGCGTCGCGTGCAGCATGTGGAGAAAATTCTCCGCATAGCCCATGCGGTTTTGCGGGTAGATGAAGGGCTCGCCGGTATTGTACTTGTAGGCCCAGGCCGCGATGGTCGGCACCTTTGCGATCAGCCGGTGGGCCGAAATCATCCGGCTATGTTCGTCGAAGACGTTGTGCGCCTCGGGATAGAACGCCGACAACGCGCCGGTTACGCCAATCATCACCGCCATCGGATGCGCATCTCGGCGGAAACCGCGAAACACGTTGTTGACCTGATCATGCAGCATCGTATGGTGGTGAATGTTCTGTTCGAATTCGAGCTTCTGCCCTGCAGTGGGCAGTTCCCCGTGCAGAAGCAGGTAGCTGACCTCGAGAAAGTCGGACTGATAGGCAAGCTGCTCGATGGGATAGCCGCGGTGATAGAGCAGGCCCTGCTCCCCATCGATATAGGTGATCTGCGACTCGCAGCTCGCGGTGGCGGTAAAGCCGGGGTCGAGGGAGAAATGGCCCTTGCCTGCCAGGCCGCGCAGATCGATGACTGGGTTGCCCAGTGTTCCTTCCAGTATCGGCAATTCGATGCTGGGGCTGCCGTCGCTGAAAGTGAGAGTTACGGTTTCTTGCGTCATAATGCATCTGTCAGGTTTGTCGTATGCGCCGTATCAAGGCGGCCAATGCGGGCAGGGACTCAGCCCGTCCGTACAGCACATCCAGCAGATCCGGGTCGGGAAGTTCCAGCAGCGCCTCAAACTGGCTACGCTCCGCCGTGCTCAGGACCTCAAGTTCGCCCTGCACAAATCGTTCCAGCAACACATCCAGTTCCAGAATGCCGCGCCGGCTGCGCCACCTCAACCGCGCGAGAACCTCGTCCCCGCTCACACCCGCCGCCTCCGATGCCCCGTAATCAGTCACGCCATTCCGTGTCGGCGCCTGGCTGGCGTTGGCGGGCGCTCCGATCCCCACTGCGTGGGTCCACTCTCCACTGCTCACACCCGCCGCTTGACCAGCAAGGTCTTGATTTTCCCAATCGCAGCGGCCGGATTCAAGCCTTTTGGACAAGCCTCCACGCAACTCATGATGCCACGGCAGCGATACAAGCGATACGGATCCTCCAGATTGTCCAATCTTTCGCCGATGGCCTGGTCGCGCGTATCGGCGATGAAGCGATAGGCCTGTAACAAACCGGCCGGGCCGACGAACTTGTCCGGGTTCCACCAGTAGGATGGGCACGAAGTGGTGCAGCAGGCGCACAGGATGCACTCATATAGACCATCGAGCTCCGCGCGCTCCTCCGGGCTTTGCAGGCGTTCCACTTCGGGTTCGGGTTCTTCGTTGACCAGCCAGGGCTTAATGGATTTGTACTGGCGGAAGAAGGGCTCCATATCCACCACCAGGTCGCGGATGACCGGCAGCCCGGGCAGGGGCCGCACCTCAATGGGTTGCTTTAATTCGGAAAGCGGTGTGATGCAGGCCAGCCGGTTTTTGCCGTTGACGTTGACCGCGTCGGAACCGCACACCCCTTCGCGGCAGGAGCGGCGCAGCGACAGGGTTTCGTCCTGGGCCTTGATCGCGAGCAGCGCGTCGAGCAGCATCTTGCCGGCCGGGTCGATATCGACCTCATAGTTGCGCATCAGCGGGGAAGGATCGGTCTCCGGCTGAAAGCGGTATATGCGGAAATGCATGTCTTCTGGGGAAACGCTGACCTATTTGTTGATATTGTCATTCCCGCGCATGCGGATATGACAAATAGATTTAGCGCCTCCGTTGGCCTGATTCCAAAGTTGCTTCGAGTTTACCCGCAAAGGCGCCAACATTCAGCCGGCCTGCAAGCCGGTTAAACAAAACCTTCATCAGCATATCCCTATGAAGTGATTCATCATTGCATCTCCGGCATGCAGCAAAAAGAGATATTGGATCGCCACAAACCTTGACCTATAACTCTAAAGTTGTTTGCCTAACAGGGGAGATCGTGGCCAAACCGGACAAGGTGTTCAAGCAGACCTATGATTGGTTCCGCGCTGCGGTCAATCAGGCACTGAATTCCATTCCCGCAGGCCAGCGGGCCCAGGTAGAACAACTGGTATGGCAGATGCTGGGCGTGCTCAATCCAGGCGCACCGCCTGCCGATCCCGATCTCGCCGATTTCAAGACGAATGGCGCCAGCGCGGAATCGCTCGCGCTGGCCGCCGGCATCGTGGGCGAATCGCTCGCGACACTCGAATACATCAAGCAGGCGGTCGACGGGCTGGACGGCGGCAACCCGGCCGCGGCGCTCGCCGTCATCGGCCCGCTCATGCATCAAGTGGAAAACTTCGCCAAGCTGCCGGGCAACAGTTACCCGAGTGCGTTCAGCCTGGGCAAGATGCTGCTCTCCCTGAGCGGCGATGCGCAGACAACTCCGGCCGCGGGACAGGAAGCGGCCAAGCTGGCGCAAGTCCTGGGCGCGACACCCGCCCAAAGCCAGGACACGCAAACTGCTGTTGGTCTCGTCGTGCTGCTTGCCGGCAGCATGATCGACCGTTCCTTCACCGCGCCCAGCACCGGGGCACCGGGTCTGGGCTTCGCTAACGGATTGCCCGGCCTGGGCGCGATGCCCAAGATCGATCTGGCAAGCCTCTCGCTTCCAACCGGCCTCGGCGGGACGATCGAATTTTCCACCGCCGCGCCGATCGGCGTGAAGGCCGGCCTGAATCTGGCGCTCAACAAGACGCAGGCGACCGGAGTGGCAAATTTTCAGGTTGGACTTACCGCCAGCGCAGGAATCAACGTATTCGTGCCGGTTGCGCCTCCTGGCCAGATAAGTGTCAGCAACAACTTCGAACTGGGCGTGAGCCTTTCGCGCAGCAAGGACAGCGGCGCGCTTGTCATTGGTCCCTTCCACGGCGCGCAGCTGAGCATCGGCGAATTGGGCGCCGGCATCAATCTCAAGAACGGCACGCCCAGCCTCAGTTTCTTTGCGCGCAAGGGCAAGGCCACGTTCAAGCCCGATGACAGTTTTCTCAAGCTGGTGCTGGGCGATGGCATTTCGCTCGACTTCGCGGTCGAGGCCGAGGCCGACCAGTTTGGGAAACTCAGGCTGAAGAACGGCACCGGACTCAAGGCCAGCCTGCCGGTGCCGACCCTGCCGACCGGGCCGTTCGAACTGCAATTCATCAACCTGGGCCTGACCCCGGTTGACGGCAGCTTCCTGCATCTGCAAACGGAGTTGTCAGCGACTTTCGGCGTCGAGCTTGGCCCGTTCCAGGCGTCGGTCGACCGGCTCGGCGTGCTGCTCGATATCAATCTGAATGGCGGACAGCCGCTCTCCTTTGACTTCAAGCCGCCCAACGGCATCGGCCTCAGCCTCGATGCCGGCATTGTCAAGGGCGGGGGTTATCTCTTCGTCGATGTGCCTGCCGGCCAGTATGCCGGCACGCTGGAACTGAAATTGATGGCGATCGACGTCAAGGCCATCTGCATTCTCGACACCAAGACCGAAGCCGGCTTTTCGCTACTGCTTCTGATTTACGGCCAGTTCCCGCCCATACAACTTTCCTTCGGCTTCACCCTGACTGGCATCGGCGGGCTGATCGGCGTGCAGCACACCTCCAGCGTCACCGCACTTTCGCAAGGCATCGGCAACGGCGCGCTCGATGCCGTGCTCTTCCCCGCCAATCCGGTGGGCGATGCGCCCAAGATCATCGCCACGCTGCGCACCCTGTTCCCGGTCAAGGCCGGCGGCTTCGTCATCGGCCCCATGCTGGAACTGGGCTGGGGCACGCCCAGCCTGGTGACGGTGCGCCTGGGTCTTTTGGTCGAGGCCAGCCAGTTCGTCATCCTCGGCCAGGGCATCGTGCAATTGCCGCCGCTGGTCTCCGCCGATCTATCGCTCTTGTATTTGCGCCTCGACTTCGTCGGCTCGGTGGTGTTCGATCCCTTGCGCATCGCCTTCGATGCCAAGCTGGTCAATTCGCACGTCGCATTCATTTCCATTACCGGCCAGTTCGCTTTTCGCGCCGCGTTCGGCGACCACCCGACCTTCCTCATCAGTGCCGGCGGCTTCCATCCCAAGTTCAAGGAAATCCCGTCCGACATTCCGCAGCCCTTCGAGCGCGTGGGCGCCGGCTTCGACATCGGCATCGTCGGTGTCTCGTTCAAGGGCTATTTCGCCATCACCTCGGCCACCGTCCAGGCCGGCTCCGACCTGCGCGTCTGGGCTGACATCGGCATCGCCAGCATCGAGGGCGGCTGGGGCTTTGACGCGATCTGCTATTTGCAGCCCAAGTTCTATTTCGAACTCGATCTGCATGCCTACCTCGCGATACACGTGTTCGGGCTGGACTTCGCGTCGGTCAATCTGGACGGCCTGCTCGCCGGACCGGGACGCTGGCACATCGCCGGCCGCGCCGAAGTACACACGCCCTGGCCCCTGCCGGATTTCAGCCTGCACGTCGACGAAGCCTGGGGCACTGATCGCGACACCCCGGTGGTCACAGTCAAGATCGCCGACAAACTCGCGGAGGAAATTGCCAAGACGGCAAACTGGAGCGCGCAACTGCCGCAGGGCGGCGATGGATTCCTGACCCTGGCTGATGTCGATCCCGGCACCGACCTGCTCGCCCATCCGCTCGGCAGCCTCACCTTCCAGCAGAAGCTGGTGCCGCTGGAACTGCGCCTGCAAAAGGCCTCCGGCAGCAAGATCGATGGCGCCAACGAGTTCGGCGGCGGCGCGCTCCAGCTTGTGCAGGATGAGAACGTGGTGCCGCAAGGCAAGTTGCCGGATGCGCGCAGCGATTTCTTTGCCACCGCGCAATTCCTTGAACTGTCGCAGGACGACAAGCTCGCCAAACCTTCGTTCGAGTCCTATACGGCCGGTTATGAACTGCGCGACGATGATTACGAACTGGGCGAGGTCATCGAGGAAATTCTGGATTACGAAGAAGCCGACCTTGGCGCAGTGCGCCAGTCGCGTTCGCTGCGCCATGTTGCAAAGGTGCCATTCCTCGATGCATTGCACGGCCCGCTGATGCGCTTCGGCTCCGCCGGCCTGTCCAGCCTGCGCGACAAGAGCCTGGCCCAGCCGGCGCAAGCTACGCCCCTCAGAGTCGATCCCGCGCCCGTCGCCATCGCCGACAAGACGACACTCCAACTCGCCGTCGCGAAGTCCTACACCAGCGTGTGGCAAGCCGACCAGGCGCGCAGCTTCAGCACCAGCCTGGACCCGAGACAGCATCAGGTGGCGGAAATGGCGGAACTCGTATGAGCAAGCCGATACTCTCTCGTTCCCTCGCCCCCCTTGCGGGGACCTCGGTGCCCCGAAGGGGTAGAGGGGTTGGGGGTGAGGCGAAAGCATTTCAAACATCCCACGTGCCTCCAAGTCCCATAGGGTGTTTGACCGGGGGTAGCCCAAAGCTGAACTTCGCTGAGGGAAGCCCGGACTTAACTTCGCCGGGGATTGCCCGGCGGCAAGTTCCTTTCTTTGCTTCGCCAAAGAAAGGAACCAAAGAAAGGGGCCCTGCGAGCAGGGAGCAGGGTTCCCGCTTGCGGGATGTGACCGTCCGCGAGTCTGGGCCGGACGCCGGTATCGCAGGGCTGCATCCGCCTCCGGGGTCAGATCCCCACTACGTGGGGCCCCTCTTCCACCCTCCGGCGTCGC